>JAGNRR010000097.1 GCA_017988595.1 Chitinophagaceae bacterium | reverse complement strand
TTAATTCCAAATTTTAAGGTTAATGCTGGCTCAATGAATTGATTAAACGAGGGTGTAAGATTGTTTTTTAAATCTTTGAAGTTTAAAAAAGCAAAGCGTGTAGAAAAAGCAACATCTACGTTTTCGGTAGCATAAGCAAATGATGGTTGAATAAAATATCGTTGGTGGCGAATATCAAAATTATCTGACAGAAAAAATATATTATCAATTGGAATACTTTGGTTTTTGCCAAATCCGCCGCCGCCGTAAACTTCAAATTTCCAATCGTTTTTTATTGTAGTGAAATAGCCTGCTCCAAATTCAAAAAAATTGTGGTTGCGAATGCTTTCAACATTATTAATCTTGTTGGTGTTGTTTCCTAAACTAAAGTTTGAATTAAACATCAACCCAATATTTTCCGTAGCTGCATAAGCCAATTGCTGATTAAAGCCAGATGTGGATGCATCGATATTAAGTTGGGCATCGCCTTTTTCGTTTAATAAAGGCACATTGATTGTGTTTGGATAATAATATGGTGCGCAGGATGCGAAGAGGATGATGATGGAAAGTATGGTGAGGTGTAGTTTCATGATGTGTTTTATTTTTTAAAATTAAATCATTGTTTGGATATGAGGTTGAAATCCATTAGCTAAAATTGTTTAAATAGTTATAGCCTTTTAAAAGTTGTATATTCCCATATATCTGCCTTTGTCAAATGACCATTTCTTTTTTAGATTTGATTTAGTAATTTTATTATTGATTAGAAAATTTATTTTTTCAAATTCGTTTAGATATTTGCCATTTTTTATAAATGTTTTAAAAACTATAGGTAGATAAACATTTACTTCATCAATTTGTTCTTTATTTTCTTTATTAAAAACAGCAAATCCAAAGGATTGAGAACTTATTTGATAAGAGCTTCTCCATAACAATTTTAATTTTTGATTTAGATGATTAAATTCATCTTCGTTAAGTTTAAACTGATGAACATGAAAATATAACTTCACTTTTTTTAAATCTAGTTTATGCAAATCAGTATTTGTATTTATTATATCTATTGAAAAATTATCATTATCTATAATACAAATGTTTGTGTCATTGCTATTTTTATAACACATCTGAACCAATAAATTAAAATTGGTTTGAGAAAACAAGTTATTTACTTGAAATAAAAAATAAAAGATGAAGACAAAATTTTTCATATTTACCAAAATTTAAATCCAAAATTAAATCTCACTCGTTTCCGTAAAGTCTGTCGCAGGCGACTCTGCGGTTTTTTATTATTAATCTTATTCTCCACTTCTCAAAGATATATCTTGACTAACAAAATTAATAAAATTACTCCTGTTATTTCCGCAGAATGCCTTGCAGGACAATCGGCGGAGACTAAAGATTGTAAAAAAAAAATTTCATGTTATTTTCTTGTTTTGGGGTTTAGTTGAATTTTTGTTGAGTCGATTAATGTTTTTGCAGGAAATTTTTTAAAAACTAACATTTTTGGAGAAAGTTCATATTCAAAATTCTCATTACATAATTGTCCAACTTTTTTATAAAAAATGGATGGGTATGGTGGCACCATTCTAAAGTTAATAATTGTGTCATTATTTTTAATATCACCTTCAAAGTAAGTTCTAAATAACCTTTCTTGCATGCCATTAATTGAATGATGATAATCCATTTCTATATTTAATTTGTAGCCTTTTATTTTAAAATTTCCGTAATTATAATAACCTGATTTTATAAATTCTGGAATATAAGTTTCTAATTCTGACTTGTAATAATGGGAGAAAAAAATTTTTATTACTTTATTGTTTTTGTAAAAGACCATGGGAGATAATGCAAAATACTTGCTACGATTCAATATTGAAAGTGAATCATCTTCTTTAGAAATATGATATAAATTGTATATCCCATCATACCTTAATAAATCGCTTTCATTAGAATCAATTTCAATATTTAATGACTTGTATTTGCTAGCTGGCAACTGCTTATTTTTGCAAACGATTGTAAATAATATTAAACCTATGTATAAACTATATAATTTCATTAATAATATAAATAATTTTTATTAAATGAACCAAAATAAGAATAAGGTATTGGGGATAAATTTAAATCAAATTTCATAAAACTAAAATAAGACTTTAATAGTATAGTTCTATTAAAAAAAATGATTATTTTTATACTCCTATTTCAATAATAACTTATGAAAAAAATTTTATTCCTTTTTATTCTCTCTATTTTTTTAATTCAAAAAGCATCTGCACAGGTACCAAACTGTGCTGGAACTGATTCTAACTTGGCTTTTATACAAGGCGGAAATGACATTTGGGCTTATAATCCTTTTTTGCCCTTAAGTGCTACAAATCCCTATATTTATCTAGCTAATATTGGTGCCACTGAGGGTTTAACGGTTTCTAAAAACTTAAATGGTGGTGCGCAGTCCCCAGCTTTTTATGCCGGAAATTTTGGCAATTATTCTTATTACGATGGTATCAGCACTTGGGTTCCGACGGGTCATAATACAGGAAATGGTGCAGCAGTTAATCCTGGTGGAGGCATAAATCAAATTATCAATAAAGTAGGTGGCACTGGAGATATGTATAAATATGATGGCACTGGAAATGGCACTTATTTATTTAGTGTACCCGGAGGCTCTGGTCCTTATGATTTAGTAACAGATACGTTTGATAATATTTATCATTTAAAAGTAGATGTTTCGCCAGGTGAAATTATGGTGTATAATTCGGCAGGTGTATATCAACAATCCTATGTTGTAAACGGCAATCCAATTCAAACTGCAGGAGGTGGTTTTTGTATGGTGGGCAATATGGTTATTGCATCTTTTAACACTAATCCAAATTTATATCAAGGTCAATTGATAAATGGTGTAGTAAATCTTTTGCCCGTTGGAAGCACAAATGTTTTGATAACCGATATGGCAAATTGCCCATTTAAACTTTCGAATCCTCCAATAGGCACTCCCCCAACTTCAATTTTTAATATGAGCAAAGATACCATTTGTGAAGGCGACTGTATAACATTCACGGATTTGTCAATTGATACACCAACTAGTTGGAATTGGACATTTAATGGAGGTATTCCTGCAACATCTACCAATCAAAATCCTGGTGTAGTATGTTTTAACACTCCAGGAAATCACATCATATCGTTGACGGTTACAAATGCTTTTGGTTCAAATACTAGTACAAAAACAATTGCAGTTTTACCAAAACCTGTAGCTGCAATTATAGGAAATAATTCTATTTGCTTAGGCGCTTCGACAACTTTAACAGCACAACCAAATGGTGCTACTTATTTATGGAATACAAATGCTATAAATCAAAGTATTACCGTTTCGCCAGTGACAAATACGTTATATTCTGTTGTAGTTAATCTTCAAGGATGTTTAGATTCTACTACATATAATGTTAGCGTAAATCCATTACCAATTGTTTTGGCAAATGCGTTGCCATCAACTGCAATCTGTATTGGCGAGCAAATAACGTTATCGGGCAGCGGTGCAAATACTTATGTATGGACAGCTCCAGTAATTAACAATGTTCCGTTTACACCAATTGCAAATTCTACTTATACCGTAACAGGCACAGATGCAAATGGATGTTCAAATACAAGTTCAATTTCTATAACCTTAAATACTCTACCAGTTCTTTCAATTTCGGTTTTACCAAATGATACGATTTGTGCTGGAACTCCAGTTACCTTAACTGCAAATGGCGCAACAACCTATTCGTGGTCAGGTGGAATTTCAAATGGTGTAGCGTTTACACCGACAACCACAACTATATACACTGTAACAGGAACAAATGGCGCAAGTTGTAGTGCTACAACAACACAACAAATTACTGTGCTTCCAAATCCTGTTGTAAATCTTGGTGCGGATAAAAATTTATGTGTTGGCGATTCTATAGTTTTAAATGCATTTGCAAATGGTGCAACTTATTTATGGAATACTTCTTCTACAAATTCGAGTATTACTGCAAAAAATAGTGGCTTGTATTGGGTTCAAACCAATTTAGGTCCTTGTTCAAATAGAGATAGCATTAATTTAATATTTAATGAATTGCCTATTATAGAATTAGGAAATGATACCAGCATTTGCGAAGGCACAAATATCATTTTAGATGCTACTTGTTTTGGATGTTCGTATTTATGGAATGATAATTCTACAAATCCAACCTTAAATGTTACGCAACAAGGTAATTATAGTGTTGTAGTGTCAAGAAATAATTGCAATTATACCGATAGCCGTTACATATCAATTTCTCCTAACCCAATAGTTGATTTGGGCAATGACACCTTAATTTGTCCAGGAGATAAAATAAAACTAGATGCTTCGCTTCTTAATGCATCCTATTTATGGAATGATGGCACTAGATTATCCAATATCATTGTGGATGAAGCAGGAACATATTGGGTTCAAGTAACTGTAGGAAATTGCACTTCACAAGACGAAAAAATAATAGGAGCATTTCCGAATTGCAATTGTCCTGTGTTTATACCAAATGCATTTACACCAAACAACGATGGCAAAAATGATTATTTTAATATCGTTTCAAAATTCCCAATTACGCTTGAATATTTTAAAGTATTTACTCGTTGGGGAGAAGAAATATTTACCACATCGAATATAGAATTTGGTTGGGAAGGAAACTATAATGGCAAAAAATGTGATGTTGGCACCTATTTTTATGTTGCAAAATATAAATGCAATGATAGCGGTGAAAGTATTTTGAAAAAAGGTGATGTAACTTTAATTAGATAATTTTTTCAACAATTTATAACAAGATGGTTTTTCATATTAATTTATGAAACTATCTTGTTATTTTTGTAATCTTGAAAATAAAAATTGTAAATAAATCATCGTATTCTTTACCTCGATATCAAACAAGTGGTTCGGCAGGAATGGATGTTTTTTGCAACGAAGAACTACAACTAGCGCTTTTACCTTTGGAACGAAAATTAATTCCTACAGGAATATTTTTAGAATTACCTGATGGTATTGAAGTTCAAATAAGACCTCGTAGCGGATTGGCAATAAAACAAGGATTAACATTACTGAATAGCCCAGGAACAATAGATAGTGATTATAGAGGCGAAATAAAAATCATTTTAATAAATTTATCAAACGAAACACAACTCATAAAACCAGGCGACCGAATTGCTCAACTTGTTTTTGCTAAATATGAAAAAATTACTTGGGAGCAAGTAGACAATTTATCGGAAAGCGAAAGAGGCGAAGGCGGTTTTGGACACACTGGAAAAAAATAAAAAAAACTATGAATATAATTATCCCAATGGCAGGACGAGGAACAAGAATGCGTCCACACAGTATTACAACTCCAAAACCATTAATTCCGATTGCAGGAAAAGCAATGGTGCATCGTATATTAGAAGACATTACAGCAACATCAAACGAAAAAATAGAAGATGTGGTTTTTATTGTTGGTCGATTTGGCGAAGAAGCCGAAAACGCACTTTTGAAAGTAGCAAATAGTTTAGGTGCAAAAGGACATATTGTATATCAAGATGAGCCAAAAGGAACTGCACATGCATTGCTTTGTGCAAAAGAATTTTTGAAAGGAAATGTTTTTATTGCCTTTGCTGATACCTTATTTAAAGCAACATTTAAAATAGATACTGAGAAAGATGCTATCATTTGGACGCAGAAAGTAGAAAACCCAGAAGCATTTGGCGTGGTAACACTTGATGAAAATGGAAAAATAATTTCATTTGTAGAAAAACCAACAACATTTGTATCGGACTTGGCCATAATTGGTGTTTATTATTTTAAAGATGGCGAGAACCTAAAAAATGAAATGAAATATTTAATTGATAATCAAATTATGCAAAAAGGCGAATATCAATTAACCGATGCGATGGAAAATATGAAGGAAAAAGGACTAGGTTTTTATACTGGTCAAGTAGAAGAATGGCTGGATTGTGGAAATAAAGATGCTACACTTTTTACCATGGAACGAATTTTGGAAATTAAAAAATCAAGTGAAGATTTAATTCATAATACGCACACCAATGAAAATAGTGTTGTTATTGAACCTTGCTTTATTGGAAAAAATGTTGTGCTAAAAAATTCAGTTATCGGTCCACATGTTTCATTAGAAGAAGGCAGTGTGGTAGAAAATGCAGTGATTTCAAAATCAATAATTGGCAAAAACTCAATCGTTAAGAATTCTATAATTTCTAAATCTTTATTAGGAAATAATGTAGCTTGCAGTTCAAAATCGGAAGAACTTAGTTTGGGCGATTACTCATTTAAATTATGATAAAATTAAAAATTTATTTTATTGCTGTCAGTAGCTTGTTTTTTATACAAGCTTGTAAAAGCACAAAAATAAATTCAAAGAATGAATCAAAAAAAACTACTGTTCTTTCTGATAAAAATGTACTAAGCGAATCCAATTTATTTTTCCAAGCCGAGCAAGCACGCTTGCTAGATCAAAATAATAAAGCACTAACTTTATATAAACAGTTTATTGCTCTATATCCCAATAATGCAACTGCATTATATAATTTATCAAAAATAGAAGCTCGATTATACAAATTTGCAGATGCTGAAAATCATGCTTCAAAAGCAGTTTTGCTCGATCCTGATAATAAATATTTTCAATTATTTTATGCCGATTTGCTTTCAGCAAATAAAAAAAACAAAAAAGCATTAGAAGTATATGCAAATTTGGAAAAAAAATTTCCAGGTATGAAAGAGGAATATTTATACAAAAAATATTTATTGTATAGCGGAGAAGGTGATACCAAAAAAGCATTAGAATCATTGAATGAATTAGAAAATGAAGTCGGCTTCTCCGAAGAACTTATTTATTTAAAAAGAAATATTTATATAAAAAACAAACAATATGATAG
>JAGNRR010000096.1 GCA_017988595.1 Chitinophagaceae bacterium | reverse complement strand
GGCTTGAAAAACAAGTGTAAAACTTAATCCTACCGCCAAAAATGCGCCAAATGCAAATGGACATTTTTTTACAATTAATATACTTCGCCACAATAAAAGCAAATACAAAAACATTACAACAGCCCCTCCAAAAATGCCATACTCTTCTAAAATAATAGAATAAATAAAATCAGAATTTGATTCTGGTAAAAAATTTCGTTGTGTACTATTGCCGGGTCCTTTTCCAAAAAATCCACCTTTTGCAATTGCAAATTTTGATTCCATTACTTGATCTGGAATGTCATTATCATCTTTGCTCATAAAATCTTTTATTCGTTTTTCCCAAGTAGCCGCCCTACCTTTTCCTGTGATTTTAGAAACCGTATAAACTCCAGCAAATGCAAAAAAACAAGTTACAAAAAGAACTAATAAATGCATTGGTTTTACTCTTCCTATAAAAAACAAAACACCTGATGAACATCCAATCATTAAAGCAGTTGATAAATTTGCCACTGCAATTAATGCACAAATTAAAAGCACTGGAGCAAATATTCGAATAAATACTTTTCTTAAATTTCCAATATCATTTTGCATTTGCGAAAGCTGTAATGACAAAAACATAAATAATCCAATCTTGGCGATATCCGAAGTTTGAAATGTAATTCCCATAAAACTTATCCAACGAGAACCATCATTAAACGATGAACCTCCAACTAGTGTATATATTAATAATGGTATGGAAATAACAAAAAATGCTTTTGCCAAATTTTTATAAAACGTATAATTGATATGATGACTTACATAGATTAATAATAATCCTAGTGTTAAAAAAATTGATTGTTTTATTAAATAATATTCCGTGTTTCCATTTTGCAATCGATAAGCCAATGAGCCAGAACTACTGTAAACAGCAACTATGCTCATTAATGCAAACACCAAAACCAAAGCCCAAATTACTTTGTCTCCTTGAATGTTGGTTGCAATATTTTTTATTTTATTTATCATTGATTATTATAATTGTTTTACTGCTTGTTTAAATTGCAATCCTCTATCTTCATAATTTTTAAACAAATCAAAACTTGCACATGCTGGCGAAAGCAATACACAATCGCCTTTGCTGGCTAATTCAAAAGATGAATTCACTGCTTCAATCATCGACGCTGTTTCTAAAATTGGTACTATGCCATCAAAAGTTTTACGAATAGATAAATTATCTGCACCTAAACACACAATTGCTTTTACCTTTTCTTTTACTAAATCTAAAATTTCTTCATAATTATTTCCTTTATCAACGCCTCCTAAAATTAATACTGTTTGTTTTTTCATGCTTTCAAGAGCATACCAAACACTATTTAAATTTGTAGCTTTACTGTCATTAATAAAATCTACTCCACGTATTGTAAGCACATGTTCCATACGATGTTCCAACGCCGAAAACGATGTTAAACATTCTTTTATTTTTTCAATTCTAATAGTTGCAATTTTAGCTGAAATCCCAGCAGCCATAGAATTATAAATATTGTGTTTACCATTTAATGATAAATCTCCAATAGCAACTCGTTGTTTTTCATCACCAGACTGAAATACAATTTCATTTTCTGTAATATACGCTCCATTATGCATTTGTTCTTTCATAGAAAAATATTGAAATTTTGAGTTAATTTTATTATTGTTGATAAAAGTCATTGAAGCTTCATCATCTTTGCAAACCACCAAATTGTCTTCGGTAGTTTGAAATTTTGTGATATTAAATTTTGCTTTAATATAATTTTCAAATTGATATTGATATCGATCCAAATGGTCTGGAGTGATATTTGTAATTACAGCGACATCAGGTCGGAAACTTAAAATATCATCAAGCTGAAAACTACTAATTTCCATAATATACCAAGCTGTTGGTTTTTCGGCAACTTGCTTCGCAAAACTCCAGCCAATATTTCCAACCATAGAGGCATCCATACCTGCTTGTTGAAACATCGAAAACAATAAACTTGTTGTTGTTGTTTTTCCATTACTGCCAGTAATTGCAATTATTTTACTGTCGCCTTTATATCGATAAGCAAATTCTATTTCACTGATAATAGGAATATTTTTTTCTATCGCTTTTTGAATTATAGAAACTTTGTGTGGTATGCCAGGACTTTTAATAATTTCATTTGCTGATAAAATTATTTCTTCACTATGTTTTCCTTCTTCAAAAGGAATATTATTTTCTATTAAAACATTTTTATATTTTTCTTCTATCACGCTCATATCAGAAACAAACACACTAAGGTGTTGTTTTTTGGCAAGCAAAGCTGCTCCAGCTCCACTTTCTCCACTTCCTAATATGACGATATCAAAATTCACTTTATATTTATTGTAGTTTTAATGTTACGATACTAATTACAGCTAATAATATTCCTGCTATCCAAAAACGAATTGCAATTTTACTTTCATGATAACCTAATTTTTGATAATGATGATGTAATGGCGACATTAAAAATATTCTTCTTCCTTCGCCACTTTTTTTCTTGGTGTATTTAAAATAACTTACTTGAATTATTACACTTAAAAGCTCTATCAAAAACACACCGCATATAATAGGAATTAATAATTCTTTGCGAACAATTATTGCCAACGATGCAATGATGCCTCCAATTGCCAAACTACCAGTGTCGCCCATAAATATTTGTGCTGGAAAACTATTATACCATAAAAATCCAATGCAAGCTCCTACAAATGCTGCTACAAAAATTGTTAATTCTCCTAAATTAGGAATGTATAAAATATTTAAATAATTAGCAAAATTAACATTGCCGGATAAATACACAAATAAGCCTAAGCACAAACCAATAATGGCACTAGTTCCTGTTGCAAGTCCATCAAGCCCATCTGTAATGTTCGCACCATTCGAAACTGCGGTAATTATAAAAATCACAAACAACACATAAATAATTGGTGTGGAATATGGCAATGCTTTTTCGCCAAATATTTTTGCAATACTTGCATAACTCATTTCATGATTTTTTATAAATGGAATTGTTGTTACTGCACTTCGTACACCAACATATGTTTTTATTTTTCCACTTTCGTCAATTCTAGTTATGTCGTTTCTGACTATTTTATCTGTTACATTTTGAACTGCAACATTACCATTTGTTGTTTCACGAATAATATGCACATTGTCATTATAATACATCGTTAGCCCTACAATAATTCCTAACCCAACTTGGCCTAATACTTTAAATTTTCCTTTTAATCCTTCTTTATTTTTTCTAAACACTTTAATGTAATCGTCAAGAAAACCAACTAATCCAAGCCATACAGTAGAAAGCAACATCAATACAACATATACATTATCTACTCTTGCAAATAATATTGTTGGAATAATTATCGATGCAATTATAATTACTCCTCCCATTGTTGGCGTTCCTGCTTTTAAGTTTTCGCCTTGAAGTCCTAAATCTCTAATAGTTTCTCCAATTTGTTTTCTTTGTAAAAAACGAATCATACGTTTTCCATAAATTAATGAAATCAATAATGATAATATTAAAGCAAAAGCAACTCGAAACGAAATGAAATAAAATACGCCAGCGCCTGGAATATTAAAATGATTTTTTAGATATGTAAAAAGATAGTATAACATAATTATTTTTCCATTATTTCAAAAAGTTCGCAAATAATTTTTTTATCATCAAAAGGCATTTTCTCTCCATTTATTTCTTGATATTTTTCATGACCTTTTCCAGCCAATAAAATAATATCACCTTTCTTAGCAGCCATGCAAGCCATTTTTATAGCCTCTTTTCGATCTGTAATTTTTATATATTTTTTTACTTGATGTACAGGCACACCAGCTTCCATTTCTTGCAAAATAGTTTCTGGATTTTCGCTTCTTGGATTATCTGAAGTAAAAATAATTTTATCACTATGTTCGCATGCAGCCATTGCCATCAATGGTCTTTTTGTTTTATCTCTATCGCCACCACAACCAATAATTGTTGTTAATGTTTCATTTCCTTCTCTTACATTATTTATCGTTGCCAATACATTTAATAATGCATCTGGTGTATGAGCATAATCTACAATGCACAAAATATTTTCTTTTTTTGAATACACACAATCAAATCTTCCTTCTGCTGATGCTAGATTACTTAATGTTGTTAATATTTCAAGTTCATCGAAGCCTAACACTTTTGCTGCACTAAATACTAATAAAATATTTGTTGCATTAAATGCTCCTACTAATTTAAAATGAACATCTTGATGATTAATTTGCATTAATAAACCAGAAAGTTTATTTTCTAAAATCTTACCTTTTACATCTGCCATTTGCTGAAGGCTTACTGTAATTTTTTGAGCAGCTGTATTTTGCAACATTACTGCACCTCTTTTATCATCTACATTGCTAATTGCAAAAGCTGACTTATTCAATCCATCAAAGAAAGATTTTTTAACTTTTATATACTCTTCAAAAGTGTGATGATAATCTAAATGGTCGTGTGTAATATTTGTAAAAATTCCAACATCATATTTTGTTCCCGCAATTCGATGTTGATGTATGGCATGTGAACTAACCTCCATCATTACAAACTCACAACCATCATCACGCATTTGTGCTAACAATTTTTGAAGCTCAATGGCATTAGGTGTGGTATGTGTTGCTGCAATTATTTTATTTCCAATTTTATTTTCAATTGTCGAAATCAATCCGCATTCATAACCCATTTTTGTAAACAACTGAAACAACAAAGTTGCACAAGTTGTTTTTCCATTTGTGCCTGTAATGCCTATTAATTTTATATCTTTTGAAGGATGATTGTAAAAATTTGTAGCCAAAAAACCTAATACTTCCTGTGTATTTTTTACAAGTACATAAACAATATTATTTTTTAAATCATTTGGAAGTGTGGAGCAAATAATTGTTGATGCTTTTTTTTCAATTGCAGTTTCAATGTATAAATGTCCATTTTGTAAGGTGCCATCGATAGCAACAAATACATCTTTTTCATTTACATTTCTTGAATCAATTTTCAATTCATTAATAGACACATTAATATCACCCACAATTTCAATTGTGTCAATATTTAATAATATGTCTTTTAATGTTTTCATTTTAGCTTAATAAAATTGAAATTAATTGTCCTTTTTGAAACTCATTTCCACCTTCGATAGATTGCTGAACAACCTTTCCTTTTCCTTTTACAATCACACGCAAGCCTGCATTTTCTAACATATACAAAGCATCTTGCAATCCCATTCCCTTTACATTAGGCACGCCATTCTTATTATTTCCTTTTACATAATATTGCCAATTATTATTTTCATTATACAGTTCTAACCAATTTCCAGCAGGAACATTTAATTTTTTAAAGTTTAATTTTTGCATTAAAAAATTAAATTTAGCTGCTTCAATAGTTTTTACTTCTGGAAAAATTTTATTTTCATTTTGAACAATGTCAGTTGTTTTTGTTCTAATATTTGTAGCATATAATCTATTTGCAACTTCTTTAAAAACAGGCAATGCGATAATACCACCATAATAATTACTTGATCCTTTTCTCGTTCTTATCACCACACAAATTGTGTATTGTGGGTCTTCTTTTGGTAAAAAACCTATAAATGATCCATGATATACACCATGAGAATATTTTATTGCTCCATCTGCAACTTGCGCTGTTCCTGTTTTTCCACAAATTTCATAATAAGGATTTTTTAAACTTTTAGCCGTTCCTGTTTCAATTACTTCGTGCAAAGCTGTTTTTAAATCTTCTATCACTTCTTTTTTCACTGCATTTTGATGTACCACTTTTGGTTCAAATTTTTTCACCTCCATGCCATATTCTTTAATACTGTTAACCAAATATGGCTGCATCATAACACCATTATTTGCAACAGTATTATAAACATTACACATGTGAAGAGGTGTTACAAAAACGCCATATCCCATTCCCATCCATGCCAATGTTGTAGGCGACATTTCTAAACTTTTTCTATTTAACGATGGATTAGATTCACCATGAATTTCTATTCCTACTTTTTTATTCAACCCTAACATCCCTAAATTTGAAAAATAAGCATCTGGATTTTCATTATAATTATTATAAATTAATTTTGCAAAAGCTACATTAGAACTCTGCGCTAATGCATCTTTTATGCTCAACACGCCTAAACCATGATGACTATCATTAATAAAATATTTTCCAAATTTTTTCTTCCCTCCTTCACAATTTACTTTGTCTTCGATGCGAACTTTTCCGTCATTCATCAAAGAAGCCAACGAAACTAATTTATATGTAGAACCTGGTTCTAATCTTGTAATTGCATAATTTTTATCTTCGTAATATGAACCATCTTCTTGTCTGCCAAGATTTGCAATTGCTTTAATTTTTCCGGTTTTTACTTCCATTACTATACAACTTCCAAAAGCGGCTTGCTCTTTTTCCATTTGTCTTAAAAGTGAATTTTCGGCAACATCTTGAATATTCATATCCAATGTTGTTACAATATCTTTTCCATTTTCTGGCTCTATTTCTGTTCCATCAACAGGCATTACAGCACCTCCAGCAAGTCTTCTCATTACTCTTTCCCCTTTTCTTCCAGACAAATAACTATTCATAGAATCTTCTAACCCAACAGCATTTTCAGCTCTATATAATCCTATCACACGATTTGCCAACATTCCATAAGGATTTATTCTTTTTGTTTTTATTTCTGCAATAAATCCTCCTTTATTTTTTCCTTTTTTAAAAGGTTGCAATTTTTTTATTTTTAAATAATCATTATACGCAGTTCTTTTATTTAATAAATAATATCGAGCGCCTTTTTTAAATTGCAATCGCAATTCATTTTCCCAATCAGTTGCTGTTTTATCAATTAATATTTTACTTAATTCTAATGAAAGCGGAGTTACATATTTATTAAATGTATCCTTATTAATCGCTTTAAAATCTATTCTTAAATCAAATTTTGGAA
>JAGNRR010000095.1 GCA_017988595.1 Chitinophagaceae bacterium | reverse complement strand
TTAATTTCTTCTTATTTCTGCTTGTCTTAGCAACACATTTACGCGCAATGGAAATAGACCTGCATTTTTAAATAATACTTGTCCGCCTTCGTGCGATAAAAAATTTACAAATCCTGTACCTAAACCAATCCAGGTTTCTTTGGTAATAAAATGCAATTCTCTAGTACAAGGATATTCTTTCAAGCCAATATATGCTTGAAATGGGCGTACATAAAATTTTACACTATCATTATTGCTTGGCAAAATGCCAGCAAATCTTATTTTATTTAAAAATGAAATTGAAGTACTATCTTTTACATCCGAAACCCAATTTACACCAATAATACCAATTGCTTTTTCGTTTTCGTTTACATATTTCACCAAATCATCAATTCCATTTGCAGCAAATACATCGCTGTGCATTTTTGCACCTTTTAAAATAGAATCTTGAACATAGCGAATACAAGCTGAATTTTTATTTTCAAATACCAATTGCAATTTTTTTTGTGTATTTGTGCCTTCTAAAATTTGTTTCAATTGGGTAATTGTCAATAAAGTATCTGTAGATTTTTTGGAAACAACAAATGCCACAGCATCTCTTACCAAAGTCATCGATTTTGGTGCTATGTTTTTTGTTGCCGCATATGCTTTTTCTTCTTTTGTCAAATCTCTTGAAATAAATATAACACGTGTGCTATCTTCAAAAAAATCTTTCAAACATTCATCTTCACTTTTATATTCTGCAATAATTTTTGCCTTAGGAAAATTAGATTGAAAAACTTTTACTTGTTCTTGCATGACTAATTTATAAGACTCGTCAATACTTACTTTTATTTGACCCGATGTTTGATTGTCATGAATCGTTACTTCTTCATCGCAAGAAACAAAAATTATACTAAGAAAAATAAAACTAATAACTAAATGGATGTATTTCATATCAAAATCTTTTGCAATATTAACTAATTAGACGCGAAAATGCTATTTTAATTGTCCAATGAAATATTAAAAAAACCTTAATTTTTATTTATTCTTAAATGCCATCCAAGCTCGATACAATCTGAAAAAACCATACAAACTAATAACCACTGAAATTATTAGCACATTTGTTTTACTAAAATCATTAAAAAAAGGTGGCGGTTTAAAATAAATAAATCCTGCAATGACATTATACATGATTGCCATCGAAAAATCTAAAGTCATGCTAAAATTACGATAGGCACTACTTTTTTTATTGCGTTCTTCTAGTTGCACTGGTTATTTTTTAGGCGCTTTTTTGGTTGCAGCTTTTTTAGGAGCCGATTTTTTTGTTGCTGTTTTTTTACTAGCCGCTTTTTTAGCAGGTGCTTTTGTAGCTACTTTTTTCTTAGCAAATCTTCCTTTTGGCGGATTGGCAATGCCATGTGCAATCATTTCTTTCAATTCATCTAAAGAAATATCTGCAGCATGTTCATGTTTATCTTTTGGAATTTTATAATTTTCTGTTCCTTGTTTAATGTATGGTCCCCAACGTCCTACAATAACTTTTATATCATCTTCTTCGTAAACAGCTAATATACTTTTGCGTTTTTCTTCTTGTTTAAATTCTACATAATCTATAATTTCACTTTCGGTAACTGTATAAGGATCCATTTCTTTTGTTAGACTATAAAATACATTATCGTGAAGTGCATAAGGACCAAATCTTCCAATATTTACTTTTATTTCTTTGCCATTTAATTCACCCAATGTTCTTGGCAACAAAAATAATTCTGCCACTTCACCCATCGAAATCGTTTCAATACTTTGACCCACTCTTAATTTTGCATAAGCTGGTTTTTCAACTTCTTCGGGTGTTCCTATTTGCGCCATTGGTCCATATCTGCCCATTCGAACCAAAATGGTGTGTCCACTTTTAGGATCTTTTCCCAAAATTCTTTCACCGCTCACTCGCTCGGCCGTTTCTAAAGTAGTTTCTATATTTTTATGAAAAGGCGTATAAAAATCAGCCAACATTTTATTCCATTCTAATTTTCCTTGCGCTACTTCATCAAATTCTTGTTCAATTTTTGCAGTGAATTGATAATCCAATACTTGCGTAAAATGTTGTTTCAAGAAATCATTTACCACCATGCCCAAATCTGTTGGGAAAAGTTTATTGCGTTCTGCTCCAGTTAATTCAGTATCTATTTTCTTTTCTATTTCATTTTGCTTCAAACTCAAAATGGTATATTTTCTTTCCACACCATCTTTTTCTCTTTTTTCTACATACAATCTATTTTGAATTGTAGAAATTGTTGGCGCATAAGTTGAAGGTCTTCCAATGCCCAATTCCTCCAATTTTTTCACCAAAGAAGCTTCTGTATATCTTGAAGGTGGACGAGAAAAACGTTCAGTAGCTTTCATTTTATCCAAATCCAAGTTTTGATTTACAGTCAAAGGCGGTAACATGGCATCGTCTTTGTCTTCATCATTTTCTTCATCGTCAGTACTTTCAATATACAATTTCAAAAAGCCATCAAATTTCAACACCTCACCTTTTGCCAATAATTTTTCTTCTGTTGTAGAAATTCCAATTCTTGCCGTTGTTTTTTCCAATTCTGCATCACTCATTTGACTAGCCAACGTTCGTTTCCATATCAATTCATACAAACGTTGCGCATCGCTATTTTCCACTTCTCTTTTGTCAAATGCAGTTGGTCTTATTGCCTCATGTGCTTCTTGTGCGCCACTGTTTTTATTTTTAAAAACTCGGTGATTGTAATAATTTGCACCAAAACTTTTTTGCACTTCTTCTTTTATTCCTTCATGAGCTGTTTCGGATAAATTTACCGAATCTGTTCTCATATAAGTAATGTCTCCACTTTCATAAAGTCGTTGGGCAAGAGTCATTGTTTTTGAAACTGAATAACCCAATTTTCTACTGGCTTCTTGTTGCAATGTAGATGTTGTAAATGGCGAAGACGGTGTTTTCTTTGCTGGTTTTACTTGAATGTCTTCTACTTTATAAGTTGCTCCTTTGCACAATTCTAAAAAATCTTGTGCGTGTTTTTCATTATCTTTTTTTGAACTTGTTTCTGCTTTAAAAATCAATGGGCGTTGTTGAATGTCTAATGCTTTAAAAAAAGCTTCTATTTTAAATTGACTTTCACTTTTAAAAGCTGTAATTTCTCTTTCACGTTCTACCAAAATCCGCACTGCTACAGATTGAACTCTTCCTGCTGATAAATTATTTTTAGCATTTATTTTTCGCCACAAAATGGGTGAAATTTCAAAGCCTACTATTCTATCCAAAATACGACGTGCTTGCTGTGCATTCACCAAATCCAAATTTACGGTTCTTGGATTGCTTACTGCTTTTTGAATTGCTGGTTTAGTAATTTCATGAAAAACGATTCGTTTAGTTGTTTTTGGTTCAAGCCCCAACACTTCGCACAAATGCCACGAAATTGCCTCACCTTCTCGGTCCTCATCCGTTGCTAGCCAAATTTCTTCCGAACTTTTTGCTAATTTCATTAAAGATTTTACGACCTTTTCTTTATCATCTGATATTTTATATTGTGGCTTAAAACCATTTTCAATATCAATACCCATATTTCCTTTTTCCAAATCACGAATATGACCAAAACAAGATTCTACTTGAAAATCTTTTCCAAGAATTTTTTCAATCGTTTTTGCTTTTGCTGGCGATTCTACAATCAATAAATTTTTTGCCATTTCGTATTTTTAGACATTAAAGAATTTGCAATTATAATTCATTTTTTATAAATCTACTATTTTGAGGAAATTATGAAAAAAAATTTCAATTTAAATTTCTTCTAAATTAAAACCGAAAACGCACAAATAGTTTTGTAATTTTGATAGAATAAATTCAAAGTTAATCAAATAATAAAACCAAAGAAAAAACTAAAAAATTGAAATATTATAAATCCCAAATTAAGAAATTATTTATCTGTCTATTTTTATGTTTAAGTCATTTGAACATTCAAGCTCAAATTTATGGCTGTACAGATAATTTAGCTAATAACTTTAATACTTCAGCAACTATTAATGATGGAAGTTGTACTTACAATTCTGTAATTTGTACACCTTCAAATTCATGGACAATGCCTTCTGCCATTCTAGAAACATCAGGATTGATTTTCTGGAATGATAAATTATGGACACACAATGATGATACTGATAATAAACTTTATAGACTTGACACCATAGATATAAATAACTATTCGACAGTTGGATTGTCATCTTGTATCAATTATGATTGGGAAGAAATTTCTCAAGATGATAGTTTTGTTTATATTGGTGATTTTGGCAATAATGTAAACGGAAATAGAACAGATTTAAAAATATTAAGAATAGATAAAATATCGATTTTACAGAATAATCCAATAATAGACACTATTTATTTTTCTTATTCATTACAATCTAACTTTTCTCCTACAGGAACAAATAATACGGATTTTGATTGTGAAGCTTTTATTGTTTCTACAGATAGTATTTACCTATTTACAAAAGAATGGGTAAGTTCAAAATGTACTATTTATTCAATTCCAAAAACACCAGGAATTTACAGTGCAAATTTCATTTCAACTTACGATGTTCAAGGTTTAATAACCGGTGCTACATTTATAGAGAATAAAAAATTAATTACCCTTTCTGGCTATTCTCAATTATTACAACCTTTTATATTTCTACTTTACGACTTTAATAATTATTCTTTTTTCGATGGCAATAAAAGAAAAATAGAATTGAATTTACCATTTCATCAAGTAGAATCTATTGCAACTATAGATGGCTTTAAGTATTTTATTACAAATGAATCGTTCTCACAATCTTCAATAACAACAATTTCAAAATTGCATTCTTTAGATTTGTCATCTTATTTAACTAATTATCTTTTACCAAATAGTATCAATTCGATTAATAAAAATAATGATTATCAACTTTATCCAAATCCAGCAGAAGACTATATAAAAATAAAAATTGATAGCGGCTATAATAATTTTCCATATTCAATATCTTGTTATAATCAAGTAGGACAGCTAGTAGATAAATTTGAAACAGATGCTCATTTGGTTAAAATGAATGTTGAAAATTACAATAACGGATTTTATTATTTTGTAATCAATGGAAAAAAAGGCAATGTTATAAAAGGAACATTTATTAAAAAGTAGATTGAACTAAATATTGATTCTTTTCAATTTAATTTTATTTCCTAAATTAAAATATTATAAAAATAGAAAAATTAAAATTTAGTTTTTATTTTTTTTACCCCACCAAAATCGAACAACCTCGTAAATCAGCATTGTCTTTTCTGCCTAATAGTTCAAAACTTCCATCCACAAATACTTCCCCCAAATCTTCGGTGGCAATAAAACTACAAGAATATTTATTAGCTAAATCTATAATATTCAATGCACCTTTTCCTTTTTTAAAAACGGTCAAAGCATCCCATTCATCACGCACCAATACTTTTTCCCAAGATGGTGAAATAAATTTTTTATGCTCAACTGAATATGATGGTGTCAATAATTCTGTCATGCCATATTCCGAAAAAATATTTTTTTGTTCAAAAGCTTCGCTTAAAAATTGATGCAATTTTTCTTTTGTCCATTCTTCCTGTCGCCCTTTCATGCCGCCAGTTTCAATAATTTTACAATATTTTAATGGCATAGAAAATGCTTTTGCAAAATCGATTAATGCAAAACTTACACCAAACAAAACACTCGATATTTTATATTTTTCCAATTCCAACAAAGTGTTTTTCAATTCTTCAAAATTGTATAAATAAAAACCACTTTGTTCATATTTACTCGTTTCAATAAAATCATTCACCATAAAAACCAATGACGAATTTTTTCGTTCCAAATAAGCTGGCAATAATCCCAAAAAACAATTTTCCTCAATGGCACCAAACCTGTTTTCAAAACTTTTCCGCATCGACATTTCATACAATTCTGGTTTGGCTACAAAATGTTTTGAAACTTGCATACCTGTCGTGGCACTACTTTCAAAAAGCACACAGTTTTCTTTTTCAACATCTTGATGCAAAATGGTGTGCGTTTTGAAAAACGAAATGGGCAGAAAAGGAATTTTTTCAATCGTATTAATTGTAGAAAGATTAATTTTCAAGGCATCAATAAATTGCGCATAAATGTTGCAATTTTGGTATTGAAAATGCATCATTTCAATCGCTTTTTTCTCAAAATCATTTTCCTTTATCGAAAATATTTCTATATCTTTTTGCGTTATCAAGTTTAATTAAAGTTTATATTTGTTTTATGCGCAAAGGTATTGCAATATTTTTTACAATTTTTATTAGCATGATAGCTTGTCAAAAAACAAGTACAAAATCGCCTATCCCAAAAATATCTTTTACATCGCTAACACCAAATGAAGTCATTGCAGGAAAAGAGAGCAAAATTTATTTACGTTTTGATTTTGAGGACGGCGATGGCGATTTGAGTTTTGACCCCGTTGACTCTAATAATATTTATATAAAAGACTTGCGAGATTCAGTTTATGTTCCGTATAAATTTCCAATAATTCCTCCAGAAGATAACCCAGAAAAAGGTTTGGCTGGCGAATGTATTATAGAATTAAATGCTGCCTTTTTCAATATTCGTTCCGATAGTTTTCACCAAGTCGAAGGCAAAGACACCACCATGTTTGAATTTTATATGGAAGACAAAGCCAAAAACAAAAGCAATGTCGAAAAATCTTCTCCGCTTTATTTATTCAAATAAACTTTGGACAGCTAGCGTATAACTTTTCATTCCAAAACCTATAATGGATCCATTGCAATGCGGTGCAATAAATGAAATTTGTCTAAAATCCTCTCTTGCAAATGTGTTGGAAATATGCACTTCGATTACATTTTTATTTAATGATTTAATACAATCTCCTATCGCAATTGAAGTATGCGTATATGCGCCAGCATTTAAAATTATTGCATCTACTTTTGCAGAAAAATCTTGCAAAGCGTTTATTAATTCACCTTGTACATTACTTTGATAATAATAAAATTCAATTGAAGGATAATTTTTTTTAAGTGATTCAAAAAAATCATCCCAAGTTTTATTGCCATAAATTCCGGGTTCTCTTTTTCCAAGAAAATTTAAATTTGG
>JAGNRR010000094.1 GCA_017988595.1 Chitinophagaceae bacterium | reverse complement strand
GTTGGCTTTTTTTTCTGGAATAGAAATCGGATTCAACAATAGCAACAAATTAAACATTGAGATTAAGAAAAAACAAGGTTTTTTTTCCGGCAAAATTTTATCGAAATTTAAAGAAAAACCCGAAGAATTTTTGGGCACTAGTTTTATGGGCACCAATATTGTATTAATTGTTTTTTGTTTTTTTATTCTTCAACTTTTCATCCCATTTACCGAAAAATATTTCGGCAATTTTGCAAAAAATATGGCATTAGTATTATTATGTTTAGTTTTAATTTCCTGGTTTTTGGTTTTATTGTTTGGAGAGCTTTTTCCTAAAGCTATTTTTAAATCAAGAGGCGATACCTTGCTATCAATATTATCATTGCCAATTTTGTTTTTTTACAAATTACTTTATCCTTTTGTTCGATTTTTTGTTGGCATTTCAGAATGGGTATTGAAGTATTTATTTAGTGTCAAATCGCAAAAAACCATGCCTGTTTTTTCTAAACTTGATTTAGAAAATTTTGTAAAAAAATTAAAATCGGGTAAAGATGATGAACATCAAGATTTGAATTCAGAATTGTTTGAAAACGCACTTGCACTTTCTAATGTAAAAATCAGAGAATGTTTGATACCAAGAAATGAAATCATTGCTGCAAAAAAAACAGCAACTGTAGCCGAAATAAAACAATTGTTTATAGATACAAAATTATCTAAAATAATTATTTACGATAAAGACATGGACGACATTATTGGCTATGTGCATCATTTAGATTTTTATAAAAAAAATGAAAATATCGACCAACTTATAAATACTATTTTGGCTGTTCCTGAAACGATGAATGCAGTTCAATTATTGAATAATTTTAGTAAAAAAAGAAAAAGCATTGCTTGGGTGCTTGATGAATTTGGAGGAACAGCGGGCATTGTAACAATGGAAGATATTTTAGAAGAAATATTTGGTGAAATACATGATGAGCATGATGAAATGGAATATGTAGAAAAACAAATTTCTAAAAATGAATTTTTATTTTCTGGACGATTGGAGGTGGAGTATATTAATAAAAAATATGATTTAAATATTCCTACCGATGATGCTGAAACACTATCTGGTTTTATCATTGAAAATTATAATGAAATTCCAATGCAAAAAGAAAAAATTATTATTGATAATTTTGAATTCGACATTTTACTTATCAGCGATACTCGAATAGAAACAGTAAAATTAAAATTATTAGATAAAGAATAAATTAGTATTATGAAAGCAATGTTGTTGGCGGCAGGTTTAGGTACAAGACTACAACCATTTACATTAAAACACCCTAAAGCCTTGGCTTTGGTAAATGGCAAAACAGTTTTGGAGCGAAATATTCAGTATCTAAAATCTTTTGGTGTAACAAAAATTGTAATCAATGTGCATCATTTTGCACAGCAAATTATAGATTTTTTAAAAGAAAATAAAAACTTTGGTATTGAGATTTATATTTCCGATGAAACTGAAATGGTATTAGAAACAGGAGGCGGTATTTTATTTGCAAAAAAATTTTTAGAAGGAGAAGAAGACTTTTTAGTAATGAATGTCGATATTCTAACAGATTTAAATTTAACAAGCAGCTTATCTTTTCATAAAGAAAAAAAAGCACTTGCAAGTCTTGCAATAAGTCAAAGAAAAAGTTCTAGGCAGTTATTATTTAATGCTGAAAAACAATTGTGTGCGTGGAAAAATTTTGATAGCGGAGAGGAAAAAATTTCGAGAAATGAAAATGATTTATTTCCATTTTCGTTTAGTGGAATTCAAGTGTTGTCGCCAAACATTTTTTCAATGATAACACAAGAAGGCAAATTTTCAATAATTGATACTTATTTAGAATTAGCAAAAGAAAATGCTGTTTTAGGATTTGAGCATAGTGCTATTTTAAAAGACATTGGTTCGGTAGAAAAAATTGTTGAAGCTGAAAAAATATTTTTTTAAAAATTATTTTGAAGCTAATATTTTTATTTTAGTACCCACATGTATAAGTTGAGAAAACTCTTTTAAATCTTTATTTTTTAATGCTATGCATCCATCTGTCCAATTGTGTTTAGCATCAATAATGTCATCTCCACCAGCCCAAACGCCATGTATTCCTACATTTCCGCCAATTCTTGCCGAACTAGGAATTTTTCCAGTTGCTTTTGCACTCTCAAAATTTGCAATGGATTCCGCACATGGATAATCTAGTTTCATAAACATACTCCATTCTTTGTGAGGCGTAATTCCTGTAATTGTAAATTCTCCTTCTGGAGTTTTTTTATCGCCTTCTTGTAATTTTTGTCCCACAGGATTTTGACCAAAAACACATTTGTAAGCAGTCAAAAATTTATTTTTATGATACACATAAATTCGGCTGTGATTTTTAATTACTGTAATATCAATTTGATTTAAGTCAATGGTGTCTATATCAAAAGGATTATTAAGCACTTTTCCCAATACTATTTTTGTTTGCATTACACTTTTTCCGTTTTTATCTTTTACAATTGTAGATTGTGTTGAAGTTTCTTTTGGTGGAATATAGGTAGATTTATCAGCCACAACATTGCCTTTACTATCATAAGTAACAATTTTTAAATTATTCTGTGCAAAAGCATAATTGCTTAATAAGAATATCAATAAAATGAAGATAATTTTTTTCATTTGCAGTGTTCAAATATAATAAAAAAAATTTTTAATAAAAAAGGAGTTGCTTTTTCTTATTATTTAGATGGTCATGATAAATAAAAGTTTGAATAATCAAGCAAAATGATTGTTATTAATAATTGGAAATTTTTTTTGAAACAAAATCGTTGTTCATTACATATTTCCAAATTATCTTTCGAAAATGAATAAATCAAATCGGCTTACTCTTTTTATTTTTATTGCCATGTTGTTGGGTATTGTGCTTGGTATTTTTTTAAATATAAATACGATAGTACCAAAACAAAAAAACTTAAAACCTTTAGAACTTGAACTAAAAAAAATAAATAAAGAATTAAACTTAATTACAGATACTGTTTTTTTATCATCAGCCACTTTCGATGCTACACTTTTACAAATTGAAAAAAAGAAAACATTAATCGCATCGCTAAAAAAAGTACAAGAAGAAAAATCGAAAATCGAAAAAAGCATTAATGAACCGCTGAATGTTTTTGTAGTGCTTAGTGATATTTTTCTGCGGTTAATAAAAATGATTATTGCACCTTTGGTATTATCTACTTTGATTGTAGGCATTGGCAAAGTGGGTGATTTAGGCGCAGTAGGAAGAATAGGAGGCAAAACTATGTTATGGTTTTTGTGTGCCACATTTGTGTCGCTTTCATTAGGATTGATATTAGTAAATTTTTATCAACCAGGATTAAATATGCATTTAGAATTGCCAGATAAAAGCGCAACAATTGGTGTAGAAAAATCTGCATTAAACATCAAAGATTTTATAACACATTTGGTTCCTAAAAGTATTTTTGAAGCTTTAGCTCACAATGAAATATTGCAGATTATTATTTTCAGTATCTTCTTTGGAATTGCATGTGCTGCCATTGGAGAACCTGGTAAAATTTTATTAAAAGCGATTGATGCATTTTCGCATGTAATGTTAAAAATCACTGGTTATGTAATGAATTTTGCACCAATTGCTGTTTTTGCAGCCATGGCAAATACAATTGCATTACAAGGATTAGGCGTTTTAAAAACCTATGGGATTTTCATTGTCGAATTTTATTCAGCATTGTTATTACTTTGGATAATTTTATTATTCCTTGGATTTTTGTGGGTGAAGAAAAGAATTTTTTCTTTAATAAGACACCTCAAAGATCCATTTTTATTAGCATTTAGCACAGCAAGCAGCGAGGCGGCATTGCCAAAAACGATGCAACAATTAGAACGTTTTGGCTGTGATAATAAAATTGTAAGTTTTGTATTGCCTCTTGGCTATTCATTTAATTTAGATGGTAGTATGATGTATATGACATTTGCATCTATGTTTATTGCTCAAAGTTATGGAATAGACATGCCCCTTAGTTCTCAAATCTCTATGTTGTTGATATTAATGCTAACCAGCAAAGGAATTGCAGGCGTGCCAAGAGCATCTTTAGTTGTTATCTCTGGAGCATTAGCTACTTTTCATATTCCAGAAGCTGGATTATTATTATTAATGGGCGTAGATCAACTTTTAGATATGGGGCGAAGTGCAACAAATGTTTTGGGAAATGCTGTGGCAACTGTTGCGGTGAGTAAATGGGAAAAAGCGTTGGATCATTAAATAGATTTTTTAATGAATCCCAAAAATGTAAACCATTGCGAAAGAAAAATATATTTTCCTTGTAAATAGTTACCTTTAATGATATAAATAAAAAATAAAAACAACCCAGCGACCAATTTTAAAGCTAAATTTAAAAACATTTTAAGTTGACCCCAAATACCTTCTTCATCAAAAGTTCGAATGCGTTCCTCGTTTCCACTTTTTAAATAAATTTTTTTGAATGATGAATATGTAAGTCTTTCGGCATCAATATTATGTAGCGAAAAAAGTGTTGGTTTATAATATATTTCACTACTTATTCTTTTAATTTGATTGAAAATATATTTATCATCTGCTCTAGCCTTTAAAGAATTATTAAATCCGCCAGCTTCTATTAAAATCGATTTTTTATATGTCATGTTGCAACCATTTGGATACTTCATGCTTTTAGTATATTTTTTAAATTCATTTCCTTTGTCAGATCTTCCGATGATGCCGTCCATGTATTTACTCAGCCATTTTGGTTCTTCACTTTCAGAAAATTTTGGTAATGTTTTTCCGCCAAGTCCAATAGCATGAGGAAAGTCATTAAAAAACTGATGTATAATTTTTAAATAATCTTTTTCTAATTCTACATCATCATCAATGTAAGCAACAATCTCGCCTTGAGCTTCTTTTATACAACGATTTCTGGCAAATGACAATCCTTGTTGAGCTTCAAAAAAATAATGCACATTAATCTTATTTTGTGAAGTCATAAAATCTTTTACAATTTCTGCAGTTTTATCATTTGAATTATTATCTACAACAATTAATTCCCATAGTTTATTGTCTAAAGTTTGTTCTAAAATTGTTTGTAAGCAAGTGCCAATAAATTTTTGACGATTATAAGTGCAAATTGCAAGAGTAATTAGCGGTTTCATTCATTACAAAAATAAGCAATTTTTAAAATTAAATTCTCTTATTAAAGTAATGCTCATTTTTAACAAATCCCATACAGTTAAATTTTAATCATTTAAAACTATTTTTCTATATGCTAAAGCAAATTGTTCTTTTGTAAATAATTTCATTGCATTTACTCTGGCTTTTATACCTAAGTTTTTAATAGCATCTTTGTTCTTATTAGCAAATTTAAGCAGCTCTTTTCCTTTAGCTACTATTTTTTCTTCATCAAATAATTCATCAATAATTAATCCATTATCAAGATGAAAAATATAATCAACTATTCCTCCAGCAGGTGTGGATAAAACTGTTTTTCCATAAGCCATCATATCCATAACCACCAAAGGCAAACCTTCTTTTAGCGAAGTTAAAATTAATATATCGGCTTTTTGATAATTAGATATTAATATATTTTTATCAGATACATTGCCTAAAATTTTGCAAGTTTTTAATGTTTTTTCCGAAACCACTTTTTCTACATCGCCAATAAATGTAAAATTGATAGGAACATTTTCATTTTGTAATTCATCGGCAATTTTTGATATTAAATGAACACGTTTTACATCAGCTCCTCTACCAACAAACAAGACTTCTATATTTTTATTTTGTGTTTTTTGATATTCAGGAATTTCAATCCAATTATCAATATGATATAATTTTTTATAGAAATATTCTGGCAAATTATTTCTTCTGTATTGTTCTTCAATATCTTTTTTTACTTGAGGTGTACTAAAAATTCTTTTATCTATAAACGAAATAAAGGCTTGATTGTAATTGAGCCAAGTATTTACATGGCAAATTTCTATAACCTTAGTATTTTTTTTTACATGTTGAATTATTTTATAAAAATACATGCTTTCACCACCTATTAAAATTGGATTTTTACAATTGTTTACCCATGTAGAAATTATACCTCTGAAAATAATATTATTAAAATACAACCATTTATTATCTACCCATTTTGAAACATCAACAATCGTGTTGTGTTCATTTTGAAATAAAGATAAGTAGCCATTATTTTTAGCTTTTTTTGAAAAAATAAAAATAGGTTTTTGATCTTTTAAAACCTCTGCAATGTCTGCATTAACTTTATACGAACCCCCTAAATCTGCACATGGATTAAAAATAAAAACTTGACTTTTACATTTTAATTTATAAAAAAGTCCAATTATTTTTCCTAAAATAATAAAAGGAAGAATAAAAAAATATTCAATTTTTCTTTTTAAAACAGCAGTTTTATAAGTCATTGGGAAAATATTTTTTTAATAATAAAGAAATATAATTGCCATCAAAATTAATATTGGCATATAAAATGTATGAACAAATTTTTTCAATATTAATATTAAAAGGCATGCCTTTTAGTGTTCTTGTATAGTTGCCTTTTAGTTGGAAATGAGTTTCAATTTCATTTATTATTTCTAAAACAGATGTTGAAGTTGGATTAGCAATATTAATAATTTGATTAAGTATTTTTTTTTCTAATAAAATGATATTACAAATTTTGAAGACATCATCAACATCAATTAAATTTCTATTTGCATTTTCCCAAACCTCAAAATGTTGTTGCGACCTAATTTGTTGAATAAAAAAATTGAAAATAGTGTGTGGGTTTTTTGTGTTTCCTACCACATTTGAAAGCCTAAATATGACAAATTTTTCACAAGTTTTTTGAATAAATTCAGTCTCGTTTAATGAATACAAAATGCATTTATACAATATCTGGTCAATTTGTTGCTTTGATTGGAGCATATAAATTTCAATTTAGAATTTGAATAAATTTCAATCAACACAATGTTTCTTTGAAATTACCGCCAACGTTCGAGGCTTTGTGCAGTTGGGGAATTGACCAACTGTCGGCCCGGAACTGAAGCTAAATTTATAACTAAAAGCCGAAGTTAAGAACTACTGCCCGGCAGAATTACGTCCGCCGAAACTAAA
>JAGNRR010000093.1 GCA_017988595.1 Chitinophagaceae bacterium | reverse complement strand
AAGCACAACAATTTATTAGTGCCAATACATATTATACCGAACAAATTGGTGATGCTGTTGTAAAAATTACTAATGTAAAGACTGTTGGTGAATTATCAACCATTACTTACAAGGTGGAAAAATTTCCAAAATCTACATACACACTTACTTTATTAAAAGTAGATGGCGCATGGAAAGTTGATATAATTTCAAATCCAATGACTGCAATTCCTATAGAAGAAACTTATCTTGAAAATGTAGAAGTTAATATTGATTTAAGCGATACAAGTTTATATAATCCCGATGAAGTTTTGCCCACATCAGATGATGAAATTACAGATACCACTATCATCACCGAAGAACAATTAAATTCAAATTAATAACAGCATGAAAAAAACATTCATTTCGATTTTAGCAACTTCATTTTTTTTATTCTCTTGTTCAAATCAACAAAGTAATGACCCCAAAATAATTAGTGAAAATTATTTGAATGCCATTCAGCAATATGATTTTGAGCGAGCTATTGAAATGGCAGATGATCATACCAAAGAATCCTTAACAATAGCCATGAATGCGCTAAAAGATAGCACAGGAAAAGATTTAGATTTGCCCAAAACTGAAAGTAAAATAAAAATTTCGAGCCAAACAAAGCTTAGTGAAGATAGTTTTTTGGTAAATTATATAGATGAAATGGCACCTACTTTTCCTCAAAAATTATATGTCATAAAAGACAAAAAACAACATTGGAAAGTACATAGCTTCATAATAGATTAAAAAAAACAAATTGATAAAACTAAGTGTAAATATCAACAAATTTGCAACGCTTCGAAATGCAAGAGGAGGCAACAATCCTGATTTAATTCAAGTAGCCAAAGACATCGAACGTTTTGGCGCAAATGGCATCACAGTGCATCCTCGCCCCGACGAAAGACATATTCAGTATAACGATGTGATAGAATTAAAAAAAATAATTACAACAGAATTTAATATTGAAGGAAATCCTAAAGAACAAAAATTTGTAGATTTAGTATTAGCAACAAAACCCACTCAAGTAACTTTAGTGCCAGATGCCACAAACCAAATTACATCAAATAGTGGTTGGGATGTAGTTGCAGAGAAAGAATTTTTAACATCTATAATTTCAACTTTTAAAAATTCAGGCATTCGCACATCAATTTTTTTAGATCCAAATCCTGAATTAATTGTACCTGCAAAAAATACTGGCACAGACAGAATTGAACTTTATACAGAGTTTTATGCAAAAAATTATTTATTAAATAAAGAAGAAGCTATACGTTCCTATAAACTTTGCGCTGAAAAAGCAAATGAAATTGGTTTGGAATTAAATGCTGGACATGATTTAGACTTAAATAATTTGTCCTATTTTGCAAATCAAATTACAAATTTAAAAGAAGTTTCAATTGGACATGCTTTAGTTTGTGATGCTTTATATTTAGGTTTAGAAAATGTGGTTCAATTATACAAAAGAGCATTGGCTACATAATTTAATCTAAAATCTAAGCATAGAAAACAAAAAAAATCCGTTATCTTTGTGGCGTGAGTTTCCTTTACCCACTTTTTATTTCGGCGGCTTTTTTGATAGCCATTCCCATTATTATACATCTTTTTAATTTTAGAAAATATAAAAAAATATATTTTTCGGACATTAGATTTTTGAAAGAAATAAAAGAACAAACCACCAAAAGCTCAAAACTCAAAAATTTATTAATCTTAGCAAGTCGAATTTTGGGTTTATTGGCTATAATATTTGCTTTTGCGCAGCCCTATTTTTCAAAAAACAATCAAGAAATTGCTAAAGGACCAAAAGCCATCAGCATTTATATTGATAATTCTTTTAGTATGTCGATGCAGGAAAATGGCATTTCTCAACTTGATATTGCCAAAAGCAAAGCAAAAAATATTATCGAAAATTTTGGCGAAGCCGATAAATTTCATTTGCTGACCAATGAATTTGGCATGAATGAAAATAAATTTCATACTCAAAAGGAAGCATTGGCGCAATTAGGACAACTTTATTTTTCGGCAAAACCTAGAAACACCATCACCATCCTTGAAAAACAAAAAAAGATTTTAAATACTGAACCTGGATATGGCGCTTCGTTGGCTTTTATTTCAGATTTTCAGAAAAGTACTTTTCAAACAAATTTAAAAAATAGCTCAACCGAAAAAGATACCATTCCAAAATATTTTATTTCAGTAGAAAGCAAACAAAAAAATAATATTTACATCGATACTGCAATTTTAGAAAATCCCAATTTGCAGTTGCAACAAGCAAATCCTATTCGTGTAAAAATTGTAAATAACAGCAATGAACAAAAAGAATCAACATTAACGCTTCAAGTAAATGATCAACTTAAAAGTGTAAAAAACATTTCATTAAAAGCCAATAGTAAGCAAGAAAGTGTACTTGATTTTTCGCCAAGTAAAGCTGGTTTACAAAACATAAAATTGTTTTTAAACGACTACCCTATTAGTTTTGATGACACTTTTTATATCAGCGCAAAAGTGGTAAGCAATTTTTCGGTTTTGATATTAAATCAGCAAAATGCAAATGCTTATTTGAGTTCAGTGTTTAAACCTTCGGCACAGTTTCGAGTAGAAAATAATAATGTAAATAGTTTTGATGCCAAAAATGTTTCTAATTACTCATTAATTATTTTAAATAGTGTTAATCAACTTTCAGAAAATTTACAAAAATCATTAAAAGATTTTTTGAGCAATGGCGGATCAGTTTTGGTTTTTGCGCCTGTTCAAAACGGACTTGGCAACATAAATTCTTTTTTAAATGCTACAGCTAATTGTCAATATGTAGAAAAAGATTCTAGTAAAAACCCAATAAGTAATTTTCAAAAAACACATCCTCTTTTTGCAGATGTATTTGAAAAAATTCCTTCAAATATTGATTTGCCTGTGGCATATCAATATTATAATTTATCATCTTCTTCATTGAGCAGCGAACAAAAATTATTTTCTTTTTCAAATGGAAATTCTTTTTTGAGTAGTTTTAAAGTAGATAATGGAAAAATGTATGTTTGTGCATCTTCAGCCGAAAATAATTCTAGTACATTTCCAAATTCATATTGGTTTTTGCCAATGATTTATAAAATGGCTTTTTCCACAGGAAATGGAGCTGTTTATTCCAGAACAATTGGAAAAAATGCTTTGCTATCTATTCCAAATACGAATAGAAATAAAGAAAGTGTTTATTCTATAAAAAAAGAAAATTTTGAAGCCATTCCACCACAAAATGCTTACGGCAACATGTTGCAATTGGATTTGAGCAAAGCGACCAATAATGCAGGAATTTACAGTATATATTTAAAAAACAATCCTGATAGTTTATATTGTGGATTAAATTATGACCGAAAAGAATCTGACTTAAATTATTGGAAAATTTCGGATTTAAAATCTGCTTTAAAATTAAAAAATATGCACTTCATCGATTCTATTTCACCAGGCGAAGAAATGAATAGTTTGAACCAAGGAACACCACTTTGGAAAGTTTGTATTATTTTAGCCCTATTATTTTTATTCACTGAAATTCTTTTAATTCGATATTTAAAATAACACCATGGATGTACTGATTAAAAATGCAAAAATTATTTGTTCCACAAGCAAACATCATGGAAAAAAGCGAGATATTTTAATAATTGATGGTAAAATAGAAAAAATTGCTTTGAACATTTCAACAAAAATTAAAAAAATAATTGATGTCAAAAATAGTTTTGTTTCATTAGGCTGGGTAGATGTTTTCAGTCATTTTTGCGATCCAGGATTTGAACATAAAGAAACATTAAGCACCGGAAGAAAAGTAGCAGCCGCTGGTGGATACACAGATATTTGTGTATTACCAAATACAAATCCAATTATCGATTCAAAATCTGGAGTTGAATATTTGACTAATAAAAATCATCAAGAATTAGTACAAATTCATCCAATTGGTGCAATTTCACAACAATGCGAAGGCAAAAAACTTGCCGAAATGTATGACATGAAAAATAGTGGTGCAATTGCTTTTAGCGATGGCAAAAAAACAATAAACAATCCAGCATTACTTTTAAAAGCGTTGCAATATGTAAAACCATTTGATGGATTAATTATTCAAATACCTCAAGAAGAATCGATTGCAAAAAATGGTTTAATGCATGAAAGTGAAAACAGCACAAAATTTGGTTTAAGTGGCATTCCTACAGCAACTGAAATTATTTCTTTGCAACGAGATATTGAATTAAATAATTATTGTGAAAGCAAGATTCACTTTACAGGAATTAGCAGCAAAGAAGGTGTGGAAATTATTAAAAATGCAAAGAAAAAAAATAAACAAATAACTTGTTCAACCACACCCCAACATCTTAATTTTTGCGATGAAGATTTGGAAAATTACGATTCAAATTTTAAAATAAATCCACCTTTGCGCAGCAAAAAAGACCAAGCAGCTTTACTAAAAGCAATTGAAGATGGTACAATTGATTGTATTGCTTCGCATCACACTCCTCAAGATATTGATGCTAAGAAAATGGAATTTGAATATGCTCAAGAAGGTGTAATTTCATTACAAACTTGTTTTTCGCAATTATTAACTGCAGGAATTTCAATAGAAAAATCAATAGAATTAATTTGTGAAGCACCTAGAAAAATATTGAACTTAGAAAAACAACTAGAGGAAAATGAAATGGCGTGTTTAACAATTTTTGAAACAAATACGGAATGGCTATTTGATAAAAAATCAAATCAATCACAATCGGAAAATTCTGCATTGATGAATAAAAAAATGATTGGAAAAATAATAGCAGTTATTAATAATAATCAACTTTTTGAACATGGAAAATAATGCACCCACAAAAATTGGCATCATTGCATCCATGTTGATTATTGGATTTCAATTGACATTAATGGGTTTAAAACAAAGCAATTCGCCTTTGATTCCATTACAATTTTTAATTTCATCGTTGGCTATTTTTGTATCAATTTTTATTTCTTTCAACCCAAAAAAAAATACCATAATTGATTTATTCAAATTTGGCTTAAGAACATTAAGCACTATTATTTTTTTAATGGCTATTTTTACCATTATTATGAATTTGTGCTTTGGAGATTTCGATGCAACAAAAATGGCATATAATATAATGTTAGTGCTGTTTTCATTTGGATTTTCGGGTATTTTATCTACAATAATAAGTGCATTTATAATTAAAAATATTAAAAAATAATGTTGGATTTAAGTATCATCATACCATTATATAATGAAGCAGAATCGCTGCCCGAGCTTTTTGAAGCAATTAAAATAGTAATGACAGAACATCAATTTTCTTATGAAATAATTTGTGTAGACGATGGCAGCAAAGACAATAGTTGGGAGGTAATAAAATCGGAAGCTGAAAAAAACAACAACATTCATGGCATTAAATTTTTGAGAAATAATGGGAAAAGTGCTGCATTAAACGAAGGTTTTAAAGCTGCAAAAGGCCACTATGTATTAACTATGGATGCTGATTTGCAAGACAATCCTAATGAAATTCCTGAATTTGTGGAGATGATGAAAAATCAAAAATTTGATTTAATAAGTGGCTGGAAAAAGAAACGATTTGACAATGCGTTCACTAAAAATATTCCTTCAAAAATATACAATTATGTTACAGGAAAATTGAGTGGTGTAAAACTTCATGACATGAATTGTGGAATGAAAATTTATCGTCATAAAGTAATAAAAAGTATTGAAGTATATGGCGAAATGCACAGGTATATTCCAGTATTGGCAAAATGGAGTGGCTTTACAAAAATTGGCGAAAAAGTAATTCTTCATCAAGCGCGAAAATATGGCGTTAGCAAATTTGGATTGGAACGATTTATAAATGGATTTTTAGATTTATTTTCGGTTTTATTTGTTTCAAAATATGGCAAAAAACCCATGCATATTTTTGGATTTTGGGGCACTTTATTATTTATATTTGGTTTTGTAACCACCTTATATGCCATTTTTAGTAAATTTTATTTTGGCACTCCACTTACCAATAGTCCAATATTTTATATTGCATTAACTACCATGGTTTTGGGTACGCAATTTTTTCTTGCTGGATTTTTAGGCGAACTCATTTCTAGAAATTCTAGCGAAAGAAATCATTATTTAATTGATGAAACTTTTTAAAACAAGTTGTTTTAACAACATATTGGTTAATTAGCAACTAGTAAAAAATTACCTTTGCTCACAATGAAATTTTTTTACTATAATATTATTTTTTTTCTATTCATTTTTACTTCATCTGCTTTTTCACAAACTGTTGAAATTTATGGAAAGATAGCTGAGTTAGACACCAAAGAATATATTGATTATGCTACAATTGTTTTAAAAAAATCATCCGATGGTAAAATTATTACAGGAATAAAATCAAATAATAACGGAAATTTTTTGTTGCAAAAAATTGAACCCGATAATTATACAATTAGTGTTTCGTCCATTGGATTTGAAACTGTTGAAATAAAAAACATTTCAGTTACAAATCAACAAGCAAAATTAGATATAGGTACTATTTTGCTACCCAAAAAAGTAAATAAAATAAATGAAGTTGTTATTGAAGGGAAAAAACAAAACATAGAATTACAAGCAGGAAAAATTGTTTTTAATGTAGAACAAAATATAACATCTGCAGGCGGTGTAGCCGAAGATATTTTAAAAAATGTTCCAGGTGTAAATGTTGATGTCGATGGCGGATTGAGTATGCGAGGGAAAGATAATATTACACTTTTGGTAGATGGCAAACAAAGTGCCATGTTTGGTTCGGATGTTGCCACTGCGTTGCAAAACATTCCTGCTGCAAGCATTGAAAGCATTGAAGTAATCAATAATCCTGGAGCCAAATATGAATCTCAAGGCATCGGTGGAATAATAAATATTATATTAAAAAAAGATAAAAAAAGAGGAATGAATGCTAGTATAACTTTGGGCGGCGGATTTCCTTATCAATTAAATTCTGGCTTTAATTTTAATGCTACTACAAGTCAAAAATGGAATCATTTTATCAATGCAAATTTCAGGGACAGACTTAATTGTGAAGACAATGATTATGTTGCCACATTATATTCTAATGGTAACAAAACATCTTCTTTTAGCACAAATGATAGAAC
>JAGNRR010000092.1 GCA_017988595.1 Chitinophagaceae bacterium | reverse complement strand
CGAAAAACATTGCACAATTCCCTTAAAAGTATGGACTTAAACATCCCAGAAAAATATATTGGTTTGAGACCAGAACAATTGATCCCAGAGGATTTTGCTATTTTATACCACGCAACAAAATCCTAATGGCAAAATATATTTTACTTGCTGCAAAAATTTCTACAACATTCGAAAACTATTTACGAAGTAAAAATTATTTGTTTTGTACATCAGAAAATGATATAGAGAAAAATGAAATAGAAGGAATTGTAACGAGTAATAAATTGGTTTTAGATAAAGATAAAATTGCTGCATTTGAACACTTAAAATGGATTGCACGATTGGGTTCTGGGATGGAAATAATAGATACAGAATTTTGCAAAGAAAAAAATATTTTTTGTTTTAGTTCGCCGCAAGGAATTTCTAATGCTGTGGCAGAGCATGTTTTGGGAATGCTCATTGGTTTGCAAAAAAACATTGCCACAAGTTTTATTGAACTAAAAAATAAACAATGGATAAGGGAACCCAATAGGGGTTTTGAATTGCAAGAGCAAGTGTTGGGCATCATTGGATATGGAAATACAGGAAAAGCAGTAGCACAAAAATTTCAAGGTTTATGCAAAAAAATATTGGTTTACGATAAATATAAAATTTCAACCGATGCATTTGTTCAACATTGTTCCTTAGAAGAATTGCAAAAAAATGCAACAGTAATTTCATTTCATTTGCCTTTGAATGAAGAAACCGTTCATTATTACAATGAAGATTTTGCAAATAAATGCCAACAACATATTTTAATAAATACCTCAAGAGGAGAAATTGTTTCTAATGAAATATTATTGAAAAATTTAGCCTCAAAAAAAATATTAGGCGCTTGCCTTGATGTATTAGAAAATGAAAAAGAGTTGACAAATTCAACTTCATTGCATTGGCATTTTGTAGAAGAACTTTTAAACTATAAGGTCATTTTGACGCCACATATTGCAGGATATTCTTTTGACGCCATTGAAAAAATGAGCCATGAATTGCAAGAGCAACTTGAAAAAATAGTTTAAGGGAATCTTATTTTTTTCCGATATAGTAAACTAAAGTTCTATTTCATGGGTTAACTTTGCAATGCCTTGAAAAGAAAATTTAATATCGCCATAACAGGAAATCCAAATGCAGGAAAAAGTTCGCTTTTTAATGCTCTTACTGGATTAAATCAGCGAGTAGGCAATTTTCCTGGCGTTACGGTAGATAAAAAATCTGGACGATGTATTTTGGAAAAAAATACAGAAGTCAACATTATTGATTTGCCAGGCACATATAGTTTGTATCCAAAAAGTGCCGATGAATTGGTTACATATGATGTATTGTTTGATACCGATGAAACCGTAAAAATTGATTTGATTGTGGTGTTGGTAGATGCATCAAACTTAAAAAGAAATTTATTGTTTTGCTCACAAATCATTGATTTAAAAAAACCAGTTGTGGTGGCATTGACCATGATGGATTTGGCAAATAAAAAAGGAATAGGTATTGATGTCAATAAATTGGCAATAGAATTGGGTGTGCCAGTAGTGGCTCTTAATCCTAGAAAAAATAAAGGAATAAATGAATTAAAAAAGAATATTTATTATACACTAACTGAAAAAAATAATTTTATTCCGCAATACTTTATTGATTTATCTTCGTTATCCGAAGTGCCAAAAGCCATTTTTTCATCTTACATAAAAGATGAAAATGAATATGTATCTATGCATTTTGCAGCATCCTACGATGAACTTTCTTTTTTTGACAATGAGAAAAAAGCGCAAATCAAGAAAGAATTTGAGCAAAGAAATTTTTCTGTTCAAAAAATGCAAGCCGAAGAAATATTGATGCGCTATGCAAAAATTAAAAAAATAATGAAGACGGCTGTAGCCGAAGAAAATCCATTGCGAAAAGAAATTTGGAGCGAAAAAGCAGATAATATTTTATTACATCCTGTGTGGGGCTATTTAATTTTATTTTCAATATTATTTTTATTATTTCAAAGTATTTTTTGGTTAGCACAATATCCAATGGAGTGGATTGATAGTGGATTTAGTGTAATAATTAATTTATTTAAAGCAAATTTACCCGATACGTTTTTAAGCAATTTATTTACAGAAGGAATTTTAGCAGGTATAAATGGCGTTGTTATTTTTATTCCACAAATCATGATTTTGTTTGCCTTAATCACCGTTTTAGAAGATAGTGGTTATATGTCAAGAATTAGTTTTTTGTCGGATAGACTGATGCGAAGAGTGGGTTTGAATGGAAAGTCTGTAATGCCATTAATAAGTTCAATGGCGTGTGCCGTGCCTGCAATAATGGCTGCAAGAACAATTGAAAATAAAAAAGAACGATTAATTACAATTTTAATAACGCCGCTGATGAGTTGTTCGGCACGTTTGCCCGTTTATACCATTTTAATTTCATTAGTAATTCCTAATAAATATATTTTGGGCATTTTCAATCTTCAAGGCTTGGTGATGATGGCACTTTATTTGTCGGGATTTGTGATGGCATTGCTAGTTGCAAGTGTGATAAATAAATTTTTGAAATTTAAAAACAAAAGTATTTTCTTGATGGAATTGCCCATTTATCGTCCGCCACGATGGGGAAATATTTTAATTACGATGAGTCAAAAAGCAAAAATATTTGTTTTTGATGCTGGAAAAATAATATTAATTATTTCTATTTTTTTATGGATTATATCTTCTTATGGACCAATTAAAAAAGATACATCTGTAAATTATTTTGCAAAAACTACTTTGGAAAATTCTTATGCAGGACATATTGGAAAAAGTATTGAATCGGCTATAAAACCACTTGGCTTTGATTGGAAAATAGGCATAGCATTGATTACTTCTTTTGCAGCCAGAGAAGTTTTTGTGGGCACTATGGCTACACTTTATAGCGTAGATGAAGAAGATAATAAAACATTAAGACAAAAAATGAGTGCTGCTAAATGGGAAAATGGCAAAGATGTTTATACTTTATCTTCGGGTATTTCATTAATGTTGTTTTATGCATTTGCCATGCAATGTATGAGCACTTTAGCAATTGTAAAACGAGAAACCAAATCTTGGTTTTATCCAATTTTGCAATTTGTTTTATTTAGCAGTTTGGCTTATTTGTGTTCTTTGATGGTATATCAAATAATGAATTAATAAATTGTAATATAGCCTTTCTCAACTTCTATGTTATTGTCAAACAGTTTGAAAGAATAAATTCCTTTTCCATTAAAATTTTTTGCATCTAAAACAATATAAGTGTGTTTGATTTTAGGTACTTCTAAAACTGCTTTTTTCTGAGGGTCATAAAAGGATATCGAATATCTTTTCTTTTGAGCATCGTCTAGTAAAATATTGATATGTCCTGAATAAGGATTGGTAAAAATTTTAGCTGAAGGTTCATAATAAAAGTCAGTAAAATTTTCGGGGTTTGAATAATCAATTACTTTGTTGCCATTGATAGATAATAATACATCGCCATTAATAACTTTGTTTTTTTGCGATTGATCTATCAGTTCTTTAGTCATTTCTAAATTTACAACATGAGAATACTTTGTAGCAGCATTTGAAAAACTAATATTAATTCTGTAATGAACAATCCCTTCTCTTTTGGCAGTATCTAAAAATTCAAATTTACCAAGAGCCAAATCATTTTTTTGGAATAAAGGAATATAAAATTTAGTCTTTGTGTCTGCGCATAATATTTCAATATTGTTGATAGTATCTACATTATTATACCAAACAATTTTATTCAATCCTACAAAAGTTTCAACATCAAAATAGGCTACATTATTTTGTCCAAAGCTAGAAAGGCTCAAGCTTAACAATAAAAGTATGAATATTTTTTTCAAAGTCATTTTTTTCGTTTGCGAAGATATTATATTTTTAGTAAAATGATATCATAAAAGTAACAATCAACTTCTATTTCCTTGCAATCCGCCACTATGTATGATTAATATTTTATTGTGTTGCCAGTTTTCTGCTGTTTCAATTTTTTTTATTACGTTATAAAATAATTTTGCTGTATAAACTTTATCTAATTTTAAATTATGGTTTAATTCCATTTCTTCAATAAAATGTATAAGTTCATTATTCCATTTTCCAAAACCTCCAAAATAAATATCGTCAATTAATTCTATTTGTTCTCTGCCAGATTGCTGTTTTATTTTCTCTATCATATAGCCAGCATTTTTCAACGCTGCGAAACCTATAACATCAGTTTCTGTGCTTTTCAACATTCCAATCATAGTAGTTGCTGTTCCTACTGCACAACAAATTTTATCGTATTTTCTGGGTTCAATATTTTTCAAAATTTCTTCACAGCCTTTTATGCCTAAATCATTTTCGCCACCTTCGGGAATAATAAAACTATTTGGAAATTGGATGTTTAATTTTTCTAAAAAATCTAAATTGGTTTTACTTCGATATGCTTCTCTTGAAATAAAATGCAATTCCATTCCCCAGTTTTTGCAATCGTTCAGTGTTTCATTTTCAACTTTTTCTCCACGAACAATGCCAATGGTTTTTAATCCAAATTTTTTTCCAGCAAAAGCCAACGCATGCAAATGATTCGAAAAGGCTCCACCAAATGAAATGATACATTCGACGTTTTGATTTTTTGCTTCAAGTAAATTATATTTCAACTTAAACCATTTATTACCAGAAATAGTTTCATGAATTTTATCTAACCGAAGAATATCTATATCGATATTTTTTTTTGAGTTTGATAAAGAAATTGATGTGATTTTGATATCGTCATTTTCTAAAAAATTAATATCCATATTCTTTTAAATAGAGGTCGTTTTCTCTCCAGTTTTTGCGAACTTTAATTTTTAATTCTAAAAATACTTTTCGGTCAATAAATTTTTCAATATCAGCTCTTGATTGCTCTGCAATTTTTTGAATCATGCTGCCGCCTTTGCCAATAATGATTTGTTTTTGTGTTTCTCGGCTTACAATAATATCAGCAACAACTTTTGTTAAGGTATTTTTTTCTTCATAACTGCGAACAATAACTGCAGCATGATAAGGCAATTCTTTATCTAAAAGAAAAAATAATTTTTCTCGAACAAGTTCGGCAACAAAAAACCGAATTGGTTTGTCAGTCAATGTTTCATTGTCATAAAAAGGTGGTGCAATTGGCAATAAATTTTCAATTGCAGGAATTATTTTATCAATATTCAAATTTGCATTTATCGAAATAGGGATTAAAATATCAGCAATTTTTAACTCAATAATTTTTAGTTGTAATTGTTCTAAATCTGTTTTTTTGCATTTGTCAATTTTATTTAATAAAAAAATTGTAGGCTTTTTTATTTTTAAAAAATTGAGCGCATGAATATTTTCATCCAAATCATCCGTGGCGTCCATTACATATAATACCACATCAGTTTCTTTTCGAACTGCAATGATTTCGTTGAGCATTTTTTCTTGCAATTTGTATTTGCTTTCCAGGATGCCAGGCGTGTCTGTAAAAATAATTTGATAGTTTTCTTCGCTTAAAATTCCAATAATACGTTGTCGAGTAGTTTGCGCTTTTGGCGAAACGATGGCTAGTTTTTCGCCAAGCAATTCATTCATCAAGCTTGATTTTCCTGCATTAGGCTTGCCAACAATACTTACATAGCCACTTTTAAATTCTTTCATAATTAAAACAAAGATAAACAAGGAAAAAGGAAAAATATGTATTACCTTTGCACCGCGAGGTAGAGCAGCGGTAGCTCGTCGGGCTCATAACCCGAAGGTCACTGGTTCGATCCCGGTCCTCGCAACTAAATTTAATGAGAAAAAATCCCTCGATAGAGGGATTTTTTCTTTGAATACAAACAAAAAGAACAACTTATTATTTTTCATTATCTTTACCAACAATTTTTTTTATGTACACCATAGCAATCGTAGGCAGACCCAATGTCGGAAAATCAACCTTATTTAACCGTTTAATAGGCGAAAGAAAAGCTATTGTAGATGACGAAAGTGGCGTAACACGTGATAGACAATATGGCGAATGCGAATGGAATGGAAAAAAATTTAATATCGTAGACACAGGTGGCTATGTTGTAAATAGCGATGATATTTTTGAACGAGAAATTCGTAAACAAGTTGATATTGCGCTTGCAGAAGCACAAGTAATTTTATTTGTAGTGGATGTAAATACAGGAATTACCAGTTTGGATGAAGAATTTGCACAGCATTTGCGTAGATCGTCAAAGCCTACATTGCTTATTGTAAACAAAGTAGATAATAACAAAAAACGACTTGATGTGAATGAATTTTATTCACTTGGTTTCGAAAAATTATTCGAAGTTTCAGCAGTTGGTGGAAGTGGAACAGGTGATATGCTTGATGAAGTTTGTGCTTTTTTGACTGAAGACCATAGGCCTTTGGAAACTACATTGCCAAAAATTGCCATTATTGGTCAGCCAAATTCTGGAAAATCTAGTTTGTTGAATTCTTTGATGGGCGAAGAACGAAATATTGTTTCTGATATAGCAGGAACTACACGAGATTCTATTCACACGCATTATAATTTATTCAATAAAGATTTTATATTAATAGACACTGCAGGATTGCGTAAAAAAAATCGAGAAAAAGAAGATTTGGAATTTTATTCTGTAATTAGAGCCGTGAGAGCCATCGAAGAATCGGATGTTTGTATGCTTTTAATTGATAGTCAAAAAGGGATTTCGGCACAGGATATTAATATTTTTAGTCTTGCTGCACGAAAAGGAAAAGGCTTGCTTATTTTGATGAACAAGTGGGATTTAATTGAAAAAGATACTAAAACTGTAGAAAAAGTAACTGCTCAAATTAAAGAAAAAATAAAACCTTTTACCGATGTGCCTATTTTATTTGTATCAGCTACCGAAAAACTTAGAATTCATAAAGCGCTCGAAGTGATGCTTGAAGTGTTTGAGAATAGAACAAGAAAAATTGCAACGTCGAAGTTGAATGAAATTATGCTAAAAGAAATAGCTTATTTCCCTCCACCAATTTATAGAGGCAATAGTATTAAGATAAAATACATTTCACAACTTCCTGTTGCGGTGCCAAGTTTTGCATTTTTTTGCAATTATCCAGAGGAAGTACAAGCAAGTTACAAAAATTATCTTGAAAATAAATTGCGCCAACATTTTAATTATAGCGGTGTTCCAATTAGATTATTTTTTAGAAAGAAATAAGTTGAATGCAGAAT
>JAGNRR010000091.1 GCA_017988595.1 Chitinophagaceae bacterium | reverse complement strand
GAAAATAAAAATTATTTCAAACAGCGTTTAGGATTTTGTGACGGCGATATGGCAACAGTTTTTGCCGAAGGCATAAACAAATCTAAATCACCTTTTTTAAATTGTTGGTTTACGATTAGCTCACATAGTCCTTATGATATTCCAACAGCAAAAATTAAATTAACAGAAATTGAAAACGATTATGTAAATACAGTTTCTTATTTTGATAATGCTATGAAATCTTTTTTTGAAAAAATTAAAAATGAAAACTGGTATTCAAACACATTGTTTGTAATAGTTTCGGATCATAGTCATGCTTCGCATAAAAATTTAAGTAATACAGATCCAGATTATCATCATATACCATTGTTGTTTTTTGGCGAGGTATTAAATAAAAAATTTCAAGGTGTAAAAATTGAAAATGTTGTTTCTCAATTAGACATTAGCTATACTATTTTAGAAAGTTTAGGAGTTAAAAATTTTGAAAATAAATTTCCTTATAGCAAAAGTTTATTAAATACGAAACAGCATTTTGCTCCTTATACTTATCATAATGGCGCAGGTTTTATTATTGATTCTTCTGTTTGTTGTTATGATATGAATAATCTTAATAAGCCAGTATTTGAAAAAAACAATTTTACATTTTTAAACTATTTTACACAAGCATTTCATCAAACCGTATATGAAGATTATAGACTTAAATAAAATTCTTTTTTTATTAATACTCGTACCAATTTTTGGACATGCACAAGCTCCAATAAATGATTCTAGTCACATTAGTGTTTCTAAGAAAATTAAACCTTTTATAATTCCAACAGTTTTTGTTACTTATGGATTTGTAGCATTGGAAAATGAAAAATTATTAAATTTTAATAATGAAGTAAAAAATAAAATATTAATTTCAAATCCTCCAAAGTCATCTATTGAAGATTTTTTACAATTTGCACCTGTTTTAGCATTTTATGGTTTAAATATTTCGGGGATTAAAAGTAATAGCAGTATTCAAAATGGCACTGTAAAATTAGGTTGTGCAGCTGTTGTAATGTCAACTGTGGTGTTTTCAATAAAACATTTAACGAATATTGAAAGACCCGATAAAAGTGCATTCAATTCATTTCCTTCAGGACATACTGCAACGGCTTTTATGACTGCCGAATTTTTGAGAAGCGAGTATAAACACAAATCAAAATGGATTGGATTTGGTGCTTATACATTTGCAACTACAACTGCATTTTATCGAATGAGAAATAATAGACACTGGTTTAATGATGTTGTAGCTGGAGCAGGTGTGGGGATTTTATCAGCTAAAGCCGGCGAAAAAATTCAACCTTATATTTCTAAATTATTAAACAACGTATTTAAAACTAAAGCATTTGCAATTATCCCTACATGGCAAAATGAACAATTAGGATTTTCTTTTGCAAAACAATTTTAATTTTCAATTATTTTCAAAATAAGCTATATTAGCTTTTCTAAACTTAAACTATGAAAAAACTCTTATTAATTCCAATACTTTTTATTTCAACAACTATTTTTTCTCAAGCAAAATTTATAGAAAAAGTAGAACGGAAAGGTGATGAAGTTATCATTCCTTACGAAAGATATCAATTGCCCAATGGATTGAATATCATTCTTCATGAAGATCATAGCGATCCATTAGTTCATGTTGATGTTACTTATCATGTTGGAAGCGCAAGAGAAGAAATTGGCAAATCTGGTTTTGCTCATTTCTTTGAACACATGATGTTTCAAGGAAGTGATAATGTAGCAGACGAACAACATTTTAAAATTATAACAGAGGCTGGTGGTACATTGAATGGAACTACAAACAGAGATCGAACAAATTATTTTGAAACTGTACCGAAAAATCAATTAGAAAAAATGCTTTGGTTGGAGGCAGATAGAATGGGTTTTTTGCTAGATGCAGTTACACAGAAAAAATTTGAAGTGCAACGTGCTACTGTAAAAAATGAACGTGGACAAAATTATGACAACAAACCTTATGGTTTAGTGCGTGAAACTGCTGCAAAAAATTTATATCCTTATGGGCATCCATATTCTTGGTTGACAATTGGCTACATCGAAGATTTAAACAGAGTAAATGTAGAGGATTTAAAAAACTTTTTCTTGCGCTGGTATGGTCCAAACAATGCAGTGATAACTGTTGGCGGCGATTTGGATAAAGCGCAAACTTTGCAATGGATTGAAAAATATTATGGATCAATTCCTCGTGGTCCAGAAGTGGAACCCGTAAAATTACCAACACCAAAATTAGAAAAAGATAGATATGTAAGCATGATGGATAATTATGCAAAACTTCCAATGCTTTCGATAAGTTTGCCTTCTGTTCCTCGTTATCATAATGATGAAGCGGCTTTAGATTGTTTAGCTCAAATTTTAGGTGGTGGCAAATCATCTTACATGTATCAAAAATTAGTGAAAACACAAAAAGCATTAAGTGCTTCAGCTAATCATCCAACTGATGAACTTGCAGGAACTTTTGACATTCAACTAACCGTAAAAGCAGGAGTAGAACTTGCAGGAATGGAACAAGAGATAAGAAAAATTATTGAAGAGTTTGCAAAAACTGGACCAACTGATGAACAAATTGAGCGGTTTAATTCTTCAAATGAAGCATCAAGTATTTATGCGTTAAACACAGTAAGTGGAAAGGTTTCACAGCTTGCTTCTTATTTTACTTTTACAGGAAATGCTAATTATATTCAAGAATCGTTGAAGAAAAATACCAGTGTTACAAAAGAAGATGTTATTCGTGTATTTAATCAATATGTATATAAAAAACCAATGTTGATTTTATCTGTATTGACAAAAGGAAGTGAAAAAGTAGCAGCTGCAAGTGATAATTATACGGTAAATGAAGTGAGTGAATACAATCCAGATTTTGGGTATGATAAATTAAAATACACAAAAGCAACAGACAATTTTGATAGAAGTGTTATGCCAAAAGCAGGCGAAAATCCAGTAATTAGTATTCCGAAATTTGAAAAAAAATCAGTTAAAGGATATTTGAATGAAGTGAAAATGATTTCATCGCAAATGAATGAAATTCCAGTATTGAGTTTCCAAATTTCTACAAAAGGAGGACGTCTGTTGGAACAAAATAATTTGGAAAAAGTGGGGATTACAAATTTGTTTACAGCTATGATGAATGAAGACACCGAAGAGATGACAGCTGAAAATATTAATAATGAATTAGATAAATTAGGAAGTTCTGTGAATTTTTATTCAAGCGATGACGAATTTGTTTTTTCTGTAAGCTGTTTGACAAAAAATTTAATGCCTACTTTAAAAATTTTAGATCAACGAATGTATGCACCAAAGTTTAATGAAAAAACATTTGATAGAATAAAAAATCAAACTTTAGAGCGTATTAAAAACAATAAAAATCAAGCAAGTGTTTTAGCGACATTAGGCATGAATAAAATGTTTTATGGTTCAGAATCGATACTTGCTTATCCTTCATATGGCACAAAAGAAAGTATCGAAAAAATATCATTTACAGATATTCAAAATTTTTACAATGAATTTATAAGTAATGAAGAATTGCGTTTAACACTTGTTGGTGATTTTGATAAAAAAGAAAAAAATAAAATTTTTAATACAATTAAAGAATTGCCAAATAAAAAAATTCCAGATGTGAAATTGCCAATTGCTAAAACAGGAAATGGGGAAATTGTTTATATTTTAGATGTACCGAATGCTGCTCAAAGTGAATTTAGAGTGGGCTACGTAACTAATTTAAAATATGATGCAACAGGTGAATATTACAAAGCTGGATTGATGAATTATCCTCTAGGTGGTGCTTTTAATAGCCGAGTAAATTTGAATTTAAGAGAAGATAAAGGCTGGACGTATGGTGCAAGATCTAATTTTTCGGGCGATGATTATACTGGAGAATATTTATTTTCATCAGGAATAAAAGCTGATAAAACGGATAGTGCATTGTTTGAAGTGATTCGAGAAATAAAAGAATTTCATAAAAATGGAATGAATGAAAATGAATTGGCATTTTTGAAAAGTGCCATAAGCCAAAGTGAAGCTAGAAAATATGAAACGATTGGTCAACAACTTGGATTTTTTAATAATATTTCAAAACGAAATTTAAGCTCAACTTATACTAATGATCAAAATGAAATTTTGAAAAATGCAACAACAAATGAATTAAATAAATTGGCTTCAAAATATTTAGATGTCAACAAATTTATAATTGTAATAGCTGGTGATAAGGCAAAAATTTCTTCTGGAATTGAAAAACTTGGGTATTCAATTGTGGAACTAGATAGTGATGGAAATTTGAAGAACTAATACTTCAACACAAAATGTTGTTTTTCTTTAAATTCTTTTCGGAAAAACACAATACCAAAATAAAATAAATCTAAAGACAAGGTTACAGCCTTGTCTTTTTTTATGCTTTCCCAAGCATTTTGCATGCCTTTGCTCCAATGAATATCGTCGAAGATGAGAATTGTATTATCATTGATTTTTGACAAACATTTTTTAAAATAATTTATAGTGGGTTCTTCTCTATGATTGCCATCAATAAAAATTAAATCAAATGCGGAATTTTTTTCTAAAACTTCATCAAGTACTAAATCAAAATTTCCTAAAACTTGTTCAATATTTTTTAAATTATTTTTCTCAAAATTTGCTTTGCTGGTTTCAAAAATCTCTTTGCTGCCTTCAATAGTTACAACTTTTGAATTGGTGTTTGCCAAAGCTAAATAATGCGAACCAATTCCCAAAGAAGTACCTAGTTCCAAACTATTTTTACAATCAAAATAGTTTACCATTCTAAAAAGCAATTCGCCCATTTTTCTATTCCGACCTGCTGTTTTTGCAATGTCAGAAATTTTTCGTTTTTTAAAATTTGATTTTAATGAACCTGCTCCAAAGTCTTCTATGTTCAATTCTGTATCATTTTTATAAAGTTCTTGACGGTAATTTTCTATAGTATCAAAAGCATAAAAAGTTCGCTTGTCCTGAAGCAAATTTGTGATGAAATCAAAAACAAAAGGAGAGTGAATGCCATGAGCACTTTTTGCTTTTAAACAATAATTAATATATGCTTTAATTAAAAAAAAATGATTCAACTTAATAAATTATAAAATGCGAAAATACGTTTCAAAACTATGGTCATATTCATTTTTTTCATCTTTTTTAAAATGAATAACTTCGTCTTGTTTTTCCCAATTTCCTTTTTCTAAAATTGGAAAAAAAGCTGTTCCGTTTTTAATTTCCGTATGTACTCGGGTTAAATAAATTTTATTAGCCAAATTCAAACTTTGCTTGTAAATTGTATCCCCACCAATGATAAATATTTCGTCTTCATTTTTTTCTCTACAATATGAAATGGCTTCTTTGATGGAATTTTTTATAATACAATTTTCCTTTTCAAAATTTTTATTTCTGGTGATAATTATATTTTCTCTATTTGGCAATGCTTTGCCTATTGAGTCAAACGTATTTCGCCCCATCAAAATAGAATGCCCTGTTGTTTTTTGTTTAAAAAATTTCAGGTCATTGCTCAATCGCCATGGCAAATCATTGTTTACACCAATAACATTATTTTCGCTCACCGCAACAATTATACTTATTGTCATTTTTTTTATTTTAAAATTAAATAGCCACTTCGCCTTTTATTCCAGGATGAGATTGATAATTTTCGAGTGTAAAATCTTCGTATTTAAATTCAAGAATATCTTTTACTTCAGGATTAATTTTCATTGTTGGTAAATCAAATGGTGTTCTACTCAATTGTAAATTTACCTGTTCTAAATGATTAGAATAAATATGCACATCGCCAAACGTATGTACAAAATCGCCAAGTTTAAAACCACAAACTTGAGCCAGTATCATCGTCAAAAGTGCATAGGATGCAATGTTGAATGGTACACCCAAAAATACATCTGCACTTCGCTGATATAATTGACAACTCAATTTATTGTCAGCAACATAAAATTGAAACATGGTGTGGCAAGGCATCAAAGCCATTTCTGAAAGTTCACCCACATTCCATGCATTTACAATTATTCGCCGGCTATCAGGATTTGTTTTTAATTGCTGTACAATATCTTTAATTTGATCATAAAATTTTCCATTTTTTCCCTCCCAATTTCGCCATTGTTTTCCATAAACAGGACCAAGGTCGCCATTTTCATTTGCCCATTCATCCCAGATTTTTACATTATGTTCTTTTAAATATGCAATATTTGTTTCACCTTTTAAAAACCAAAGTAACTCATGAATGATAGATTTAAGATGTACTTTTTTGGTAGTTACCATTGGAAAACCTTTGCTTAAATCAAAACGCATTTGATAGCCAAAACAGCTTATGGTTCCTGTTCCTGTTCGATCATTTTTTTTAGTACCATTGTCTAATATATACTGAAGTAAATTTAAATATTGTTGCATTTTATAAAATTACTCAAGGAATTGTTTTTAATTGCTTTTAAATCAGACAAAAAATACACCTTGTTTTCACATTTTAATTTTTATTCAGTCATTTTTTTGTAAATTAATTTTTTGTTAATTATATTACATCAAATTTTATATTATGGAAAATAAAAAACAACGAACAGCTTTAGTTACTGGTGCTACTGGAGGTTTAGGCACTGCAATGTGTAAAAAATTATCTGAAAACAATTTTAATGTTATTGCAAATTATAGAAACAAAGAAAAAGCTTTGGCATGGCAACAAGAATTGAAAAATGAAGGTTTTGATATTGAAATTGTTGAAGGTGATGTTTGTGATTTTGATTCAATGGAAAAAATGATAAAAGAAATTGAAGAAAAATTTGGCGGTGTAGATATTCTTGTAAATAATGCAGGTATAACTAAAGATGGCAGATTAGCAAGAATGAAAAAAGAAGATTGGGACGCGGTAATCAATACAAATTTAAATAGTGTTTTCAATACTACAAGAAATGTAATTGAAGGAATGATAGAACGAAATTTTGGAAGAATTATCAACATTTCTTCTGTAAACGGACAGCGCGGTCAATTTGGACAAACTAATTATTCGGCAGCAAAAGCTGGAATGCATGGTTTTACAAAAACATTGGCAATGGAAGTGGCTAAATTTGGAATTACTGTAAATACAATTTCACCTGGATATATTGCAACTGATATGGTAATGGCTGTACCCGAAAAAGTAAGAGAACAAATTGTGGCTCAAATTCCTATTGGAAGACATGGTGGCACTCACGAAGTGGCACATTTGGTTTGTTTTTTGGCAAGTGATGAAACTAGTTTTATTACTGGAGCAAATTATAGTATCAACGG
>JAGNRR010000090.1 GCA_017988595.1 Chitinophagaceae bacterium | reverse complement strand
CAATGATGCAGAGCCTTTAAATTCTTTTGGTCTTTTGTAGGTAATGTCCAAAACACTGCTCATTTTATCACCAAATTTTGCTTGAAAACCGCCTGTAGAAAAATCAATGCCGTTTACCAAATCCGCATTGATAATGCTCAAGCCTTCTTGCTGTCCGCTTCTGGCAAGAAATGGACGATAAACTTCAAAGTCATTTATGTAAACCAAATTTTCATCATAGTTTCCACCTCGAACAGAATATTGCGAAGTCATTTCGTTTTTTGAACCTACTAATATTTTTATTAATCCTTCTACGCCGCCAATTGTGGACGGATTGATATCTACATTTTTAGCATCCAAAGCCACCATGCCAGCTTCTCGCCGAATGCTTTTGCTTTTAATATCCACTGTTTTTATTTGAACTGTATTTTTATCTAAATTGATAGAAATATTATTGATTTCATTTTCTTCAAGTCGCTTGGCAATAGATTTATTTTTATAGCCCAATGCATTAAAAACTAAAATAATATTTTTATTTGCTGGAACAGCAATAGAAAATTCACCTTTTTCATTTGTTTTGGTGCCAATGTTTTCGCCTTTTACAAAAACGGATGCATAGGCTAATGGCAATAAATCATTGTCTTGAATTTTTCCGATAATGGTGGCTTTTTGTGAAAAAGCATTTATCGAGAACAACATAAAAAAAGCTAATGCAATATTTTTAAACATAGATATATTAAAACGTGAAAGTTGTAAAAATAGTATATGTAAGGCAATATTTTGAAGTTGAAAAGTAATTAATAATGTATTAATTTTTGTAGTATTGTAAACTAGTATTTAGAATTTTGATTCAACTTCCAAAGAAAATATCGGTTTATGTCATTTGCAGTATAGCATTTTTGGGCATTTTGTTGCGCGTAATCATGTTATTTCAACATCGAAGTTTGATAATCGATGAAGCCAATGTGGTTCGAAATATTGCAGAACTAAATTTTTTTGAATTAACCCAAGCATTGAAATATGAACAGTTTGCGCCAGTAATTTTTTTATGGTTTCAAAAAATAATATCTATGTTTTTTGGGTTTGATGAAGTGCCCATGCGTTTCTTTTCATTTCTAAATGGTGTGGCTTCAATTTTTTTAATGATAAAAATTGCATACAAATTAAAACTTGAAAAATACATTTGGTTGCCCTTGGGCATTTTTTGTTTTTCGTTGGTCTATATAGAATATGCTACTTGTGTAAAACAATATATGAGCGATGTGTGTGGTAGTTTTTTATTAATTTATGCTTCGCAATGCCTTTCTATTTCTAAAATTTCAACTAAAAAATTTGTAATTTATTGGTCAATACTAGGCGCATTTTCAGTTTGGTTTTCTATGCCAAGTGTTTTTATTCTTTCTGGAATATTTTTTTATTATTTTTTTGAACAACTGAAAAATAAAAAACAGGTTCTAGTGATAATAATTCCTGCATTTCTTTGGGTGCTTAGTTTTGGAATTTACTTTTTTTATTTATTGCGTTTTCAAGTGCAGTCTTCTTATTTGATGAATTATTATCAAGGAAAGTATTTGCAATTTTTTCCATTTTCAATAGCGAATTATAAAAATAATTATCAATTATTAATTTCCATTTTTCAATCTTTAGGCGGCAAAAGTGTAGTTTCCATTTCTTTATCAATTTTATTTGTTTCAATGGGCATTTTTTATTTAGTGAAATCAAGCAAACAACTTTTTGTGTTATTTTGTTTTCCATTGTTGCTTTTGCTTTTGGCTTCTTTCCTAAATTATTATGTAATAGTTACAAGAATTATACTTTTTATATTTCCTGTAATGCTTGTTTTGTATGCTTTTGGAATGAAATATATTGAAGAAAGATATGAAGCTAATGGACAAAAATTTCTTGCTCTAGCAGGTATTATGGTATTAATACTTTGTCAAAAATTTTCACTGTTTTATAAACCACATCAATTTTTTGAAGTAAAACAAGGCATTGAATTTATAATTAATGACAATAAACCTTTTTCGAAAATTATACTTCATCATGCTATTAAAGATGCATATAGTTATTACACAACTTGGCATAGCGATAAAGAAAAAATTAATAGTATTATTAAAGAAAAATATGACATGAACTGGGATGTGGATTATAAAAATATTAATCAAGTTTCAGATTCTTGTTATTTTTTATATTGTGGCGGATTGAATGAAACTGATGAAAAGCAGTTGGAAAATAAAATTGAATCTTCAATGATAATAATAAATTCATTTTATCAAAACAGATGCATGGTAAAAAAAATAGTAAGAAAAAAAGAATTTTAATTCTAATATTTCATTTAATTTTAATTTATGAATAAATTTTTTTTCACCATTTTCGGGTTTATATTTTTTGTAAATGCAAATGCACAGGATAGTTTAGCACTTGTAAAAAATGCTAATGAGGTCTATCGATTTACGATGGAAAAAAAATTCGATTCGCTTATCGAAACTACTTATCCAAAGTTGTTTGATATTGTTCCCAAAAGCCAATTAATAGAATTGACAAAAAGTGCATTTGAAGAAAATGACATGTTACAAATAGAAATTTTAGATCAATTGCCTGAATTTAAATTTGGCAATATTGTTAAATTGAATGAACAATTTGTTTGTAGAGTAGAACATAGTTTAAAGTTACGATTGATTTTCAAAGAAAAAATTGAAGAAAACAATGTGGCACTTTACATTGATGAATTTAAAAAGTCAATGGAAACAGACAATGTATTTTTTGACGAAAAAACAAATGCATTTTCAATTTCAAAACGTTCTAAAATGGTGGCATTAAATGATAAATACACCAAAGGTGTTTGGAAATTTATCAATTACACTAAAGATGAAATGCTTTGGAAAGTTATCGATCCTGAAATTCAATCAATTATGGAAGGAGAAGAATAATTTTTTATAAAATTATTTTCCGTGACACTGTTTATATTTTTTACCACTTCCACAAGGACATAAATCATTACGACCAATTTTAGGTTCTTCTCTTTTTATGGGGTCTTGTTTTACTGGCGTAGGATTGTAATAATCATTTTCATTTGCTGCATAATCATCACCTCTTGAATCTATTTCATCTTTGTTTGCATGCATTTTACTCATGTCTGTTTTTGCCACTTTTGCTTCTTTTGCATCAGCTTCATTTTCTACAATTCCAAATCTACACAAAAAGCTCGAAATGCTTTTATTCGTGTCATTTATCATATCACGGAATAAATTAAACGCTTCTAATTTATAGATTAATAAAGGATCTTTTTGCTCATAACTTGCTAGTTGCACAGATTGTTTCATTTCGTCCATTTGACGTAAATGTGTTTTCCATGCATCATCAATCAATCCAAGTGTAATTTGTTTTTCTACAGAAACAATTAAGCTTTTTCCTTCAGATGTTACAGATTCTTCTAAATTTGTAACCACCTGCATTCCTCTGTGTCCATCGCTAAATGGCACACCAATTCGTTCAATATTTTTTCCGTTTTGATTATAAATATTTTGTAAAATTGGTAACGTTTGCTCACGCAATGAAACTAATTTTCTGTTATAGAAGTTTTTAATTTCTTCGTATAATTTTTCAGTAAGGGTTTCAGTATCCATTTTCGAAAATTCATTTGCTTCTATGTTAGTTTCAAAAGCAAAATTTTTCACTACTTCTAATTTAAACTCTTCGTGATTTTTTTGCGAAGCAAATAATGATGAAACTACCGAAGCGCTATCGTAAAATGCATTGTCTAAATCAATTGCTAATTTTTCACCATGCAATGCATTTCGTCTTCTTGCATAAATTACTTCACGTTGTGCATTCATTACATCATCATATTCCAATAATCTTTTACGGATACCAAAATTATTTTCTTCTACTTTTTTCTGCGCTCGTTCTATAGATTTAGAAATCATAGAATGTTGAATCATATCGCCTTCTTTATGCCCCAATTTATCCATCCAACCACTCAATTTTTCACTTCCAAAAAGACGCATTAAATCATCTTCCAATGAAACAAAAAACTGAGAACTTCCTGGATCGCCTTGTCTTCCTGCTCGACCACGAAGCTGTCTATCTACACGTCGACTTTCGTGTCTTTCGGTGCCAATAATTGCCAAACCTCCAGCTTTTTTTACTTCTGCACTTAATTTAATATCTGTTCCACGACCAGCCATATTTGTAGCAATTGTAATGTTTCCTGCCATACCAGCTTCGGCAACAATTTGCGATTCTTTGGCATGTTGTTTGGCGTTCAATACATTGTGTTTTATTTTAGCTTGAGTCAACATTCTTGATAAAAGTTCACTAACTTCTACAGAGGTAGTACCAACCAAAACGGGTCTTCCCATTTCTTGAAAACGAATTATTTCGTCAATTACAGCTTTGTATTTTTCACGTTTTGTTTTGTAAACTTTATCGTCCATGTCATCACGAATCACTTTTACATTTGTAGGAATTGTAGTAACATCAAGTTTGTAAATTTCCCAAAATTCTCCAGCTTCTGTTTCCGCTGTTCCAGTCATACCAGCAAGTTTGTGATACATTCTAAAAAAGTTTTGCAATGTAACTGTTGCAAAAGTTTGCGTTGCTGCTTCAACATCTACGTTTTCTTTTGCTTCAATGGCTTGATGCAAACCATCACTATATCGTCGTCCATCAAGCACACGACCCGTTTGTTCATCTACTATTTTTACTTTTCCATTATCTACAATATATTCCACATCTTTTTCAAAAAGCGTATAAGCTTTTAATAATTGCTGAATGGTATGAATACGTTCTGTTTTTATAGAATAATCTTGAAGCAATTCATCTTTCTTTTTTAGTTTTTCATCACTAGAAAAATCACTGTGTTCAATTTCTGACAAACGAACTGCAATATCGGGCAATACAAAAAAATCAGCATCTTCGCCATTTTTTGTAAGCATTTCTAAGCCTTTTTGGGTTAAATCTACTTGATTGTTTTTTTCATCAATTGTAAAATACAATTCTGCATCAACCTTTGGCATGTGTTTTTGTTGCTCCCCCAAATAATGATTTTCGGTTTTTTGCAATATTTGACGAATACCATTTTCGCTCAAATATTTAATGATAGAAGAATTTTTTGGCAAACCTCGATGCGCTCTTAATAACGCAAGTCCGCCATCGTCTTTTCCATCTTTGCCTTCGGCAATTTGTTTTTTGGCTTCAACCAAAAAGGAGTTTACAGCTTTTTGTTGGATGGAAACTATTTGTTCAATTCTTGGTTTTAAAGTGTGAAACTCTTGCTCTTCGCCTCTTGCCACAGGTCCAGAAATAATTAAAGGCGTTCTAGCATCGTCAATCAATACAGAATCTACTTCATCTATCATAGCATAATGCAGTTTTCGTTGCACCATTTCATCGGGAGTGTGCACCATATTATCGCGCAAATAATCGAAACCAAATTCGTTATTTGTGCCATAAATAATATCAGCTTTATAGGCTTCTTTTCTTTTTTCCGAATTTGGCTGATGTTTGTCAATACAATCTACAGTCAATCCCAACCACTCAAAAATTGGTGCATTCCATTCGCTATCTCGTTTTGCCAAATAGTCATTTACGGTTACAATATGTACGCCATTTCTTGTTAATCCATTCAAATATGCAGGTAATGTAGAAACTAATGTTTTACCCTCACCTGTTGCCATTTCCGAAATTTTTCCTAAATGAAGATTATACCCCCCAATTAATTGCACATCGTAATGAATCATATTCCATTTTACTTCGCCACCGCCGGCTAGCCATGAATTTTGAAAGGAAACTTGATTTCCTTCAATTTGAATATGAGGTTTGCTGAGTGCTAAATTTTTATCTTGTTCTGTTGCAGTTGCCGTCAAGATTTCGTTTTCGGTAAATCGTCTTGCGGTATCTTTTACTAATGCAAATGCTTCGGGCAAAACCTCTAAAAGAACTTCTTCGAGTTGCTTGTCTTTTTGTTTTACAAGTTCATCGATATTTTTATAAATATCGCTTTTTTCGTGAATGTCTTCAGTTTGTTCGGCTTGAGCTTTTAACTCCGAAATTTCGTTAGTGATTTGTTGCACATAATTGGCAATACGAAGCTTCAACTCTTCACTTTTTGAGCGCACATCATCATTGCTCAGGTTTTTATATTGTTCAAAATAGCTATTGATTTGTTCTACAATAGGCGCCATTTTTTTTACATCTTTTTCAGATTTGCTTCCGCCAAATAATTTATTAATAAATTTTATCATTTTCAAGTTTGTGTTTAATCATTATATCAAAATGTATGCAAAAAAAAATTTTCAGCCAAGATGACATTAAAAGTGAGCAAAGTTATGAAAAAACTTAGCGATAAAGTGAAAATTTAGGGAATTATAAAGTTGTCGTAATTAAAAATTATTGTTAGATAAATCTTCACCAAACAAAAGCCGAATAAAATCTATTCTTGACCAAGTAATTGAAAACATAAGAATAAAAATTCCAATTATACTAATAAATGAAAAAAATCCAACTGTTGTAAACAAAGCTCCTAAAAAAAATAATGTAACTCCTAAAAATGTTAAACCCAATTGAATAAAACCAATAGTATTGCTTTTTAAATAAAAACGGTGAACACCCAAATGTCCAAGAAATAATGCTAATAATGTTGCAATTGTTTGTTTTGATGGTTCTAATTTATTTTTAATAAAATAAGAAATTGTATATTTTCTTTTTTCTATTAAATTTTTAACAATAGTTTCTTTTTTAAAATCTTTTAGTTCAAAGTTTGTATTGTGTAAAATTATTTTTGATTCAAAATTTTTTATTGGTATGGCTCCAAAAGTGTATTTTGAATTGTTGAATAACATCATTAAAGCAATCAATAAACTAATTTTTTTCATATTTATTTCAAAATAGCAATTAGTGCCAAAAGTGCGATTAATATTAATAAACCACCAAAAGTAATTCCAATAACAGCTAATGCCAAGGGATCTTCTTTATTACTTACACCAAGAAATCCTAAAATAATAGCACCAATTGCTAAAATTATTGCTACTGGAAAGTAAAAAACAACGGATGCAAAAGCAGCTAAACTCAAAAGCAATGATAATGTACCTATTAAAAAGTTTTTAGGTTTTGGAATTTTACTTGTAGTAGTAGTAGTTGAAGTACTAGTATTTTTTTTCTTCCCTCTTAAATCAAATGGATTTATAATTCGTATAAAATTTTTAATTTTTGATTGTTTCACTGTTGTGTCTGAATCAAAATCAATAGTTTCGCTTTTTAAATGCTGTCTTTTATACATATCTCCGAGCCCACGAGACCATACGCTAACACGTATTCCGTCATCTG
>JAGNRR010000089.1 GCA_017988595.1 Chitinophagaceae bacterium | reverse complement strand
AAATATAAAGAATATCATTTTCGATTTAGGCGGTGTCATTTTAAATATTGATTATAATTTAGCCGCCAAAGCATTTGAAGATTTAGGTATCGAAAATTTTGATGTTCAATATTCAAAATTAAAACAATCTACCTTATTTGATGATTTGGAAACGGGAAAAATTAGCGAAGATGATTTTGTGGAAGCCATTCAAGCATTAAGCGATAAAAAAATTAAACGCAAAGAAATTCTTGAAGCTTGGAATGCTATGTTACTAAATTTTCCTATTCGTCGATTGCAAATTTTGCAACAATTGCAGCTTTATTATAACACTTATTTGTGCAGCAATACCAACGAAATTCATGAATTAGCTTTTAATAAAGAGCTAAAACAAACCTGTGGGTACGATTCATTGGCACCTTTTTTTGATCAAATGTATTTATCTCACAGAGTTGGAAAACGAAAACCAAATGATGATATTTTTCTTCAAATTTTAAAAGAAAATAAACTTAAACCAGAAGAAACGGTTTTTATCGACGATAGTATTCAGCATATAGAAACAGCAAAAAAACTAGGCATTCAAACCATACATGTGTGCAATGGAATGACAATGGAAAATGATATTTTTAAACAAAAAACTATTCTTTAATTTCCTCAAAATCGATATAATCTTCTTTGTCGATTTTTACTTTTTCGTTTTTTGGTGTCGAAAAATTTGGTGTTGAAGGTTCATTTTTTAAAGGACTAGGCGCTTTTCTATTGCTTGCTCCAAAGTTTGAAACTAATGAGCGTACCAGTCTAAAAATAAAATAAAACGTAATAAGTTGAAAAATAAATTTCATCATGATTACGCAAAAGTATAGATTTTTAAAATCAATAATTGATTGGCGATAAAAAATTAACATTTTTCTAAATAAAAAAATTCTTTGTCGTTTTAAATTAATTTTATTGTAATTTTATTTTTTAACTTAAAAAAATACTTGCTATGGAAATAAAAGCACCTTTTAATCTTCAACAATGGATTGCGGACAACAGACATTTGTTGAAACCTCCAGTTGCCAACAAAAATCTTTATCCTGAAGGAACAGATTATATTGTAATGATAGTTGCTGGTCCAAATGCAAGAAAAGATTATCATTTCAATGAAACCGAAGAATTGTTTTATCAACTTGAAGGAAATATAGTAGTAAAAACACAGCAAAATGGAAAATTGGTAGAAGTGCCTCTTGGTCCAGGAGATATGTTTTTATTGCCTCCAAAAATTCCACACTCCCCAAGTCGTGGCGAAAATTCTATTGGCTTAGTAATCGAAAGAGTACGTGAGGGCAAAGGTTTCACCGATGGATTAATGTGGTTTTGTGAAAATTGCAATGAAAAATTACATGAATCTTTATTTGAATTAAAAAATATAGAATCAGACTTTTTACCACATTTCAAAAACTATTATAATAACGTAGAATTGAGAACATGTAAGTCATGTGGGCATGTAATGGAGAGCGATCCAAGATTTATAAATTAAAAACACCCAACCTAAATTGTCATTTTTTCGTCTTTATTATTAACAAAATTTTTTTATTTCAAAAAAGCAAATTATCTTTAACTCGTAAAAATTCTAACACCGTAAAATTTAACCACGTATGAAAAAAATAGTACTCTTATTGGCAGTGTTTATCTCAATGAAAGCATTTGCACAAGATCCACATTTTACTCAATATTTCACTTCGCCTTTAACTTTAAATCCTGCAAATACAGGTTTAGTAAACTGCGATTGGCGTCTTTCTGGAAACTACAAAAGCCAATGGGGATCTATTAATAATTTTGGATATACCACTGGAACCGTTTCTTATGATATGGCAATTTTGAAAAATAAATTAAAAGGCGATCAAATGGGTGTTGGTGTTTTAGCACTTTATGATAGATCTGGCTCAGGTGGATTGCAAAATATTACCACAGGATTATCTTTAGCTTATCACAAACATTTATCTGATGATGAATATAAACCACAAACCATTTCTTTGGGTGTACAAGGTTATTTAGTTCAAAAAACAGTAAATCAAGAAAAATTAATTTTTGGAAATCAATATAATCCAATTACTGGTACTACGACAGAAGCTTCTGGAGAAAATATTCAAAATTCTGATCCATATCCTGATTTTAATGTAGGATTAATGTACACTGGAGTTTTAAATGAAAAAACAACACTTTATGGTGGTGTTTCGTATTATCACTTAACACGTCCTAACGAAATTTTTTCAAATTCTACAGTAGAAAACAAAATTAATTCTCGTATTACGGTTTCAGGTGGTGGTTCTTTTCAAATGAATGAAGGCTTAGTATTATTTTTAAGCACTATGTATCAACAACAAGGAAAAGCTTCTGAGTTTTTAGTTGGTGGTGCAGCAGGATTTGTATTAAATCCTGAACATGAAGATGAAATTCGTTCTTCAATTTTTTATCTTGGAGCATGGTATAGATATAATGATGCTATTGCACCTTATATTGGTTTTGAATTTCAGAAAGTTAAATTTGGTTTGACTTACGATGTTAATTTATCTTCATTAACTCCAGCAACAAAAAGCCAAGGTGGTCTTGAAATTTCTGCAATTTATAACGGATGTATTATTAAAAACGAAACAAGAAAATACAATTTTGCTTGTCCACGTTTCTAGTATAAACTAAAAATTATTATTTAAAATGACTATCAAATTTTTTGATAGTCATTTTTTTTATCCACTACGCAAACTGGTTACGCAAGCTAAACTTAATTTTGTGTTTGAAAAAAATAAAACCTATTTATGAATAAAGAATTAGTAGAAATAAAATTTAAAGAAATTATTTCAAAATTAAATGCAGAACAACAAGAAGCAGTAAATACCATTTTTGGTCCTGTGATGGTAATAGCAGGCCCAGGAACTGGAAAAACTCAAATTTTGTCGGCAAGAATAGGAAATATTTTATTGAAAACTGATTACCTAGCTGAAAATATTTTATGCTTAACCTATACAGATGCAGGACGAATTGCTATGCGAGAACGTCTTCAATCCATGATTGGTGCAGATGCTTATCGAGTTTCTATTCATACATTTCACTCGTTTTGCAATCAAGTGATTCAAGAAAATGCTAGTTATTTTAAAAAAAATGCGCTTGATGCTATTTCTGAAATTGAACAAGTTGATTTGATGAAAGAATTGATAAGTAATTTTTCCGACGATAATCCATTGAAAAGATATAAGGGTGATATTTATTATGAAATATCTAGGCTTAAACAATTGTTTAGCACTATGAAAAAAGAATATTGGACACCTGAAATTATTAATGAAAAAATAGATTTGTACCTTAAAAATATTCAAGAAGATAAATCCAATAGTCAATTTTATTACAAAAAGAAATATAAAGAAAATGCTGCAGGTGACCCAAAATTGCATGAAATAAAAGAAGTCAATCGTAAAATGACTTTGTTGCGAGAAGCTGCAAATTCATATGTTGATTTTCAAACATTGATGCATGAAAACAATCGATATGATTTTGATGATATGATTCTTTGGGTGATTGATGTCTTTAAAAATAACCCTGCAATTTTATCAAATTATCAAGAGCAATTTCAGTTTGTGTTGGTAGATGAATATCAAGATACAAATGGTTCGCAGAATGAAATAATTAATTTAATGATTAACTATGATGACAAGCCAAATATTTTTGTAGTAGGCGATGACGATCAAAGTGTTTATCGTTTTCAAGGTGCGAATTTTGAAAATATTTTAGATTTTCAAACTTCTTATTTAGCATCGCTGAAAGAAATCATGCTCAAAAAAAATTATCGCTCCAATCAGCAAATATTAGATTTATCTAAAGCCCTGATTGAAAATAATAAGGAACGAATAGAAATGGCTAGTGCTGAAAATGTTAAAATTTTGGAAGCGGCAAATGATGAAAAAATAAAATCAAAAACAACTCCAGAGTTTCATGTGTATCAAAATTCGTTGCAAGAAATGATTGGCATTATAATGAAAATTGATGCACAAATAAAAAACAATGAATTGCCACAAAGCATTGCTGTTTTATATACCGAAAATAAATATGGCGATGAATTAATAAAAATGTTTAAAGAAAGAAACATTCCTTATTACAATAAACGAAAAGAAAATTTATTTGACATTCAATTGGCAAAAAAAATATTTCGAATAGCGGAATACGTAGCAGCTGAAACCGAAATGCCTAATAGTGGAAATGATATTCTATTCGAAATTTTGCATTTCGATTTGTTTGAAATACCCGCATATGAAATTACAAAAATGGTATTAATGTTAAATGAAGAAAAATCATCTGAATTAAAATACACCAAGAGCTTTAGATTATTTATCCAAAAAATTATTCAAGAAACACCAAGCACATTATTTTCTTCAAAGCCGAATGAAAAAATTATTTTTTTGATTGATAAATTAGAAAATTTAATTACTTCAAATTTTAATAAAACCGTGATAAATGTTTTTGAAGAAATTATTCATCAATTTGGTTTCTTGGCTTATGCTTTAAAAAGCGATGATAAAATTTGGCATCTTGAAGTGCTATATAGTTTAATGGATTTTGTAAAATCGGAGTGCCACCGAAAACCAAACAACACCATTTCATCTTTATTGGAATTGATGGACACCATGAAATCTCAAAGTATCATTATTCCACTTTATCGATTATCGGGTGAAGAAAAAGGCGTAAACTTATTGACTGCTCATAGTTCAAAAGGTTTAGAATTTAAAACCGTATATTTATGTAACGTATTAAAAAATAAATGGGAATCAAAATCGAATAAAAATAGCGGCTACTCTATACCTGCTGAATTTTTTAAATCCACTAAAGAGCAAGATAGCAAAGAGCGAATTTTAGAAGAAAAAAGACGTTTGTTTTATGTTGCTGTTACAAGAGCCGAAGAAAATTTATTTATCTCTTGGAGCAAAAAAGATGAAGCCGAAAAAGTGTTAGAATCCTCACAGTTTATTCAAGAAATTAAGGATAAAATTAATATTGAAACCATTCCTCAAGTGGTAGATGAAAACAACATGAGTGTTTATTTAGAGGCACTTTTGATGAAAACCCAAAAGCCAATTATTGAAGAAAGTGAAAAAGAATTTGTACAATCAAAACTTAAAAATTTTAAATTAAGTCCAACAGCATTAAATAATTATTTGAAATGTCCTTTGGAGTTTTATTTTCAAAATATAATAAAAGTGCCCAGTGGCAAAAGCGAATCGAGTACTTTTGGAAGTGCGGTGCATTGGGCAATTGAGAAATGTTTTGAAGAAATGACAGAACATGAAGATAAAATTTTTCCGAGTGTAGAAAAAGTATGCGATTTTTTTGAATGGTATATTAATAGAAATAAAGAAGCCTTTGCTAAAAATAGAATCAAAGATTATTTGGTTTATGGTAAAAAAATATTGACAGGTTTTTATAATTTAAAAATAGAGGAATGGAATGCTAATAAAATCATTAGTGTTGAACGAAGATTTTCTGGATTAACTATAGAAAATGTTCCCGTTTCGGGCATGTTAGATAAAATTGTTTTTGAAGGAAACGATATTACTATTGTAGATTATAAAACTGGGAAAGTAGAAAATGCCAAACCAAAATTGAAAGCCCCAAATTTAGAAAAAGATGAACATGATATTGGTGGTGATTATTGGCGACAAGGAATTTTTTATAAATTAATGGTCGATAATTATCATTTAAAAGAATGGCATGTAACAAAAACTGTTTTTGAGTTTTTGGAACCCGAAGATGATGAATATTTTTCAAAAGAAATTATTCCTTCGCCCAATGAGGAAGAAATGGTAAAAAATCAAATAAAAGAAACTTGGGCTAAAATTCAAAATCATGATTTTTATTCAGGCTGTGGCAAAGAAGATTGTAGTTGGTGCAATTTTACAAAAGACAACTCTTTGCAAATAGATTTTGCACAAGATGAAGAAAATGTGGAATATGAATAATGAAAATCAATTACAAACTGCTTAGTTTAATTTACCTTTGCCGTGCAAAAATTAAATTAAATTAAAAAAAGATAAAATGAAAGAAGTATTTATTGTTTCGGCAGTGCGAACACCAATGGGAAGTTTTGGAGGAAGTTTAAAAGGTTTTACGGCAACTCAATTAGGTGCAATTGCCATCGAAGGAGCCATCGAAAAAGCAGGTATTAAAAAAGAAGATGTTCAAGATGTATTGATGGGTTGTGTAATGCAAGCCGGATTGGGTCAAGCACCTGCACGTCAAGCAGCAAAATTTGCTGGATTGCCCGATTCGGTAAACTGTACAACAATAAATAAAGTTTGCGCTAGCGGAATGAAAGCAGTGAGTTTGGGTGTACAAAGCATTTTGCTTGGCGATGCCGATGTGGTTGTGGCTGGCGGAATGGAAAGCATGAGCAATGTGCCTTTTTATTCACCAAATATGCGCTGGGGAAATAAATACGGAAATGTAAGTTTAATAGATGGCATTGCCAATGATGGCTTAATTGATGTGTATCATCAATATCCTATGGGAAATGCGGCAGAACTTTGTGCTACTGAATGTAATATTTCTAGAGAAGCACAAGATGAATTTGCTATTGAAAGCTATAAAAGAAGCCAAGCTGCAATTGAAGCAGGGCGTTTTGAAAATGAAATAGTACCTGTAAAAATTCCACAACGTGGTGGCGAACCCATTTTGTTTTCAAAAGATGAAGAACCTTTTAATGTAAAATTTGATAAAATTGCTAGTTTAAAACCTGTTTTTGTAAAAGATGGAAGTGTTACAGCAGCCAACTCAAGCACAATGAACGATGGTGCATCGGCTCTTATTTTGATGAGCAAAGAAAAAATGGAAAGTTTGGGTTTAAAACCTATAGCAAAAATATTAAGTTATGCTGATGCTGAACAAGCACCAGAATGGTTTACCACTTCGCCAAGTTTGGCTGTGCCAAAAGCTGTTGAAAAAGCGGGCTTGAAAATGGAAGACATTAATTATTTTGAATTAAACGAAGCATTTAGTGTTGTAGGGATCGTAAACATGCAAAAAATGAATTTGAATCCTGCACATGTAAATGTAAATGGAGGTGCTGTTTCAATGGGACATCCTTTGGGAAGCAGTGGCAGCCGAATAATTGTGACCTTATTAAATGTGTTGGAACAAAACAATGCAAAATATGGCGCAGTAGGAATTTGTAACGGCGGCGGCGGCGCAACATCTATGGTTTTTGAGAAAATGTAATATTTATTATTGTTTATAAATAATATTTTATTGTTTATCGATAATAATTAGTATATTTGTTTTATGAAACAAGTATTTTTATTTATTTTATTCTGTTTATTTTTAGTCTCGTTAATTCAATTTAGCTATTTAGCTATTTGGAA
>JAGNRR010000004.1 GCA_017988595.1 Chitinophagaceae bacterium | reverse complement strand
GCCATATACATGGCATGTTCTGGTGTAGGAATATATTCTGTCCAAACATTTCCTTGTGCGCCTAAAATATATTTTCTTTTGTCTCAGTTTAATTTTTCAGGAATGGGTTGATAGGAATATACTTTTTTTACTGTAGTATATCCACCAATTGCCAATGGTTCAGTTTTTTTATTTCCTTGGTAATGATCAAAATAACAATGACTACCAGGACACATTACCACATCGTGGTTTTGATTTGCCGCTTCGATGCCGCCTTCCTCGCCACGCCAACTCATCACTTTTGCATTTTTTGCCAATCCGCCTTCTAATATTTCATCCCAACCAATTATATTTTTTCCTTTGCTTACTACAAATGAATCTATTTTTTTAATAAAATAACTTTGCAATTCGTGTTCATCTTTTAGCTTTAGCTCTTTTATTTTTTGCTGGCAAACATTGCATTTTTTCCATTGCGATTTTGGCACTTCATCACCACCAATATGAATTATTTTACTTGGAAATAAATTCATTACTTCGTCCAACACATCATACATAAATTTCAAGGTGCTATCTTTTGTACAAAGTACATTATCGCTCACGCCCCATTTGGTCATTACTTCATCGTTTTTACCCAAACAACCCAAAAATGGATAAGCCGAAATTGCTGCTACACAATGTCCGGGCATTTCTATTTCTGGAACAATATTAATATGTCTTTCTGCAGCATATTTTATTATTTCTTTTATTTGATCTTGTGTATAAAATCCTTCCACCGCTTTTCCATCTCCTATAAAAGGTTCAAAATTTTTATCTACAATGGTTTCATGTCTTTTGCTTCCAACTTCGGTTAGCAAAGGATATTTTTTTATTTCTATACGCCAACCTTGATCATCGGTCAAGTGCCAATGAAAAGTATTCATTTTATGAAGAGCTAAAATGTCTATATATTTTTTAATAAATGAAACAGGAAAATAATGACGACTAACATCCAAATGCATACCTCGCCAAGAAAACTTTGGAGCATCTTCAATTTCTGTTTCATACAACGAAAAATTATTTTTTTGAGTGCCAATTAATTGCAATAAACTTTGAATGCCATAAAATATACCTGTAGAAGTTTTTGCTTCAATCATTATTTCTTGATTACTTGATAATTTATAACTTTCTTGATGATCAATTTTTTCATTATCAATATTTAATACAATATTTTGTGTACTGCTCACTTTACTATTTATAAAAACAGGAACATTTTTTTCTTCCAATGCTGATTTTAAATAAGATGCTTCTGTTTCCAGTTCTTGAGAACAAACAATATTTATTTTTGAGAAATTAAATCTTAATTTATAAAATTCTTTAATTGAATTTGGCTTAGGAATGATTGATTGAGCATTTGCCTTTGCAAAAGAAAAAAACAAACTAATAAATAAGATAATATATTTCATTGTGGTAAAAATAATAAACTATTTGAAATGAATGTGTTTATAAAATTTATCACTGAATTATAACGTTTTTACAAACCAAAAATCAGTTTGGGGTGTAGAACCTAATGGAAAATCATTTTCGATACCAGAATTTACAAATCCATTTTTCTCGTAAAAACCTCTGGCTCTAAAATTATATTCCCAAACACTGAGGTACATTTTTTCATACCTTCTTTCTTTAGCAAAATTGAAAGCAAATTGCATTAAATCTTGTGCCACATTTGTACCATGATATTCTTTTAAAACATACAATCGAACCAATTCTATACATTTAAATTGTTTTAATTCTTCAAAAGGATAATCGTGAATTTCATTTATGCGCATGTATCCTTTGGCAACTCCATTTTCTTCAAAAAAGAAAAAATTATCTTTTTCATCGCTCAAATCCAATTTACATTGTTCCAAATTAAAAAATTTATCTAAAACAAATTCCATATCTGCTTTTGTGCAAGTACCGCCAAAAGTATCTTCAAATGTTTTTACACCTATCGTGTGTAAAAGTGCTACATCCTCAATATTGGATTTTCTAATATTCATGAAGTAAATGTAAATTATTTTGACATTTCTATAAAATGTAAAAACAATTTGATTGAATTATTTTAAATTTACAACCCACACATTTCTTCCGGTTTCACCCAAGCATCAAATTCATCGGGAGTAACATAACCCAATTTTACTGACATTTCTTTAAGCGTTGTTCCTTCTTTATGTGCTTTTTGAGCTATTTCGGCAGCTTTGTAATAACCGATTTTGGTATTTAATGCCGTTACCAACATCAACGAATTATCCACGTGTTTTTTAATATTTGCTTCAATAGGTTCAATTCCAACTGCACATTTATCATTAAAACTCACACAACCTTCACCTATTAATGTTGCGCTGTGAAGAAAATTATAAATCATCATGGGTTTAAAAACATTTAATTCAAAATGTCCCATGCTGCCGCCAATACCAATAGCAACATCATTTCCCATTACTTGTGCAGCAATCATTGTCAAGGCTTCGCATTGCGTAGGATTTACTTTTCCTGGCATAATAGAACTTCCGGGTTCATTATCTGGAATAAATAATTCACCAATACCACTTCTTGGACCAGAAGATAGCATACGAATATCATTAGCAATTTTCATCAACGAAACGGCAACTGTTTTTAATGCACCATGCGATTCTACAATAGCATCGTGTGCTGCCAAAGCTTCAAATTTATTTTCGGCCGTTTGAAATGGAAATCCTGTTAAATTGGCAATATGTTTTGCAACATTTTCGGCATAATTTGGTGGCGTGTTGATGCCAGTTCCTACTGCAGTGCCACCTAAAGCCAATTCGCTTAAATGCGCCAAGGTGTTATTAATGGCTTTTAATCCATGATTTAATTGTGATACATAACCACTCATTTCTTGTCCAACCGTCAAAGGTGTGGCATCCATAAAATGTGTACGACCAATTTTTACCACATGCATAAATTGTTTTGCTTTAGCTTCAAATGTATCTCGTAGTTTTTCAATTCCAGGAATCGTAATTTCCATCAACATTTTATATGCTGCAATATGCATAGCCGTCGGGAAAGTGTCATTGCTAGATTGACTTTTATTGACATCATCGTTTGGGTGAATTTGTTTTTCTTTATCATTTAAGTTTCCGCCCAAATTTACGTGTGCTTTGTATGCTATTACTTCATTGCAATTCATATTGCTTTGTGTGCCACTTCCTGTTTGCCATACCACCAAAGGAAATTCATTATCTAATTTTCCTTCTAAAATTTCATCACAAACTGCTCCAATAGCTTCGCATTTTTCTTTGCTCAAAACACCAGCGTCAAAATTTGTCAAAGCGGCTGCTTTTTTAAGATATGCAAAGGCTCTAATAATTTCGATAGGCATTTTATTGGTTGCTTGAGCAATTTTAAAATTATCAATAGAGCGTTGAGTTTGAGCGCCATAAAATGCAGTTTCGGATACGTGTACTTCGCCCATGGTATCTTTTTCTATTCGGAAATTCATATTTTTATAATTAGAATGCAAAGTTACAGAATAAAAAAATAATCATATCAGTAATTAAATATATAATTAAATTACAGAAAAATAAATATTTAAATTACAATAAATCATTTTATTGAATGTAAAATTAAAATAAATAACAAAAACACTACCTAGATAATACCATAAGCATTATCTTTATCTTCCCAATAATTTTTTTAAATCAAAATTATGAAAAAATATATACAAGCATTGCTCCTAATTTTGGGTGTTTTTCAACAATTAGAAGCACAAACTATATCAAGTACTAATTTTGAAATTAGTACTTCTACCTTTACCAATACAAATACTGTGCCAAAATCTTATTTGGTGCGTTTTGAAATAGATAAAGATACCCTAGTATTAGTAGATTCTTTTGATAGCAACTGTTTACCACTTACCTCATTTCAATATAATTTAATTGGTACAGATACTATCGAAATTGTTCCATTTATTAGCGGAATACCTCAAAATTCTTATGAATGTATTTTTGGATCGACTTCTCCGCTTACATCTTATAAAGTAAAATATAAATTAATTCCCACAACTCCTTTAGCTAAAAAAACAATTATTTATCGTTGCAACAACTATAATGTTTTAATAAAAACCCCAACAGAAGCAACAATTGAAAGAGATTTTCATTTGCATGAGAAATTTACATATACCACAAATGAAGATTTAGAACATCCTTTATGCTCATCAAAATTTGAAATTATTGGAACCAAACTATTTTTTATTTCATCAACCTTAGAAAGTCAAATGTGTAATATGCTTTGTTATGCAACAGAAATGATAAATGATTCAATTTGTTTACGTTTTCAATCACCTTGTGCATCTTTTTGTGATTTGGTTTATACTGCAAATTGTTATTCCGTTGAGGTAGCTGATACTTCAAATTTTACACAACTTGATTTAGAATTTAACAATCAATGGTATCATATTGAAAGAGAACAACAAACTCTAAACTACACGCCACAAATTCCAAGCTTTAATGGCGTTCTTCCTATCACAGGATTAGATATAAAAGTTAATCATGAAAATGAATACAACTTAATACAATGGTCAACTTTGACAGAAGAAAATGTTTCTCATTTTGACATTTTAAGAAGTAATGATGGTAAAGAATTTGAAAAAATAGGGAGTAAACTAGCAGTTGGCAATTCAACAACTAAAAACTATTATTCTTTCTCAGCAATCGAAAACAGTAAATCGATTGTGTTTTATAAAATAAAAGCTGTTGACATTGATGGCAAATACACTGAAAGTAAAATAATAAAAGTATCGCCATTTAGTATTGAGGATATTAAAATATTTCCAAATCCTACTGTCAATGAAATTAATATCCAATTACCAAATCAAAACGAATATCAGCTAAGTATTACAAATAGTCTTGGTAAAATTATTCATAATACTACTATACAAACTTTTTATAAATTTGAAAATAATACACTAACGCCTGGCATTTATTTTTTAAAAATATCCGATATTGAATCTGGTATTTCAATAAATCAAAAAATAATTATTTTAAATTAATTACTTTTTTATTAGTGCATGTGAAATAATAAACTTAACAATGCACAACCAGCGCCTAAAATTATTGCTAAACTTTTTGTAATACTTAATTGATGATGTTTTGTACCACTTTCAATCAATACTGTTGTTGAAATATGAATAAAAGCTCCAATTACAACTGGAATAATATAGATTATAACAGTTGAAATACTATCAAATTTTGGTCCATAATAGCTTGCTAACAAGCCTGAAATTGGCGTTGCTAAAGCAAAAATGAATAAATAAATATATTTATTTGTATTAACCGACATCATTAATAAAATTCCTATTGTAATTGCTTCCGGAAGTTTATGTGCAGCAATTCCCCAAAATACAGTCCATAAAGTTTGAGTATTTTGATAAAGAAAACCCAAAGGAATTCCTTCAATAAATGCATGAATACTTAACCCAAAAACAATTGGCAGAATGGGAATGTTTTTACCTTCGTGATGATGAAAATGTCCATGTTCTATTCCATGTGAAAATCGTTGAATAAAAAGCTGAATGAAGAATCCTAGAAAAATAAATATTCCTGTTTTTTCTCCAAGTTCATGAAAACTTTCTGGTAATAAATGAATTAACGAAATTCCTAATAGAAAAGAACCCGAAAAAGCAAGTATCCAATTAAGTGCATTTTCATTAATTTTTTTAAAATAAAACGGTAAAAATGCACCAATTAATGCAATGATAAATAAGAGTAAAAAAATTAAATAGTTCAAGACGTAAAGTTATGTCAATTTTTATCAAAAAAAAACAACACTAATTAGTGTTGTTTTTTCTATATTTTTCAATTTAAATCTATCTCAACAATGTAATATTACCTTGTTTCCAAAATGGTTTTCCAGTACTTGTTTTTGCTTCAATATAGTAAACATAAACTCCCAAAGGCTGAGGTTTTCCATTATATTGACCATTCCAACCTTCGTTGATATCAACAGTTGAAAACACTTGTTCACCCCAACGATTATAAATTTTAAACGCTGTCAATTCTGCAAGACCTCTTTTAATAATTTTTAATTGATCATTCATGCTTGTTCCACCACCTGGTGTAAAACTATTGGGCAAATCTAATAGTGTTTCTGGACTTACAAAAACAGTAACAGAATCAATCGTTTCACAACCAAATTCAGTTTCACCTGTTAAAATGTATTTAGTAGTTACACCTGGCATTGCAATTGGATTTACTAAATTTGGATTACTTAATCCATAAGGTGGGAACCAATTTACTATCAAGCAGTTTCCTGAGGCATTCAATTCTACAGACTCGCCAGGATAAATAGTTTTATCTTCACCTGCATCAAGTAAGCCATCTGGATGAATTTGTACAGTTGCTTTGCCTGTATCTTGACATCCTTTTACATCCACTCCAATTACAGTGTATGTTGTTGTAACTGGAGGTTTTACCACAACAGAATTTCCAGTAACTGAGGAAATATAATAGTTTGGTTGCCAATAATATGAAATCCCTCCAGCAGCGGTTAATGTTGCTGAATCTCGAGGACAAAGTGATCTATCTCCATTTACATTTAAAAAATCTACATTTAATACATTTACAAAAACATCGTCTGTGTCTTTACATCCATTTGGAGAGGTATATATTACAGATAATAATGTAGATTGCACACCATCAAAAACAGGATCAGCTTTGGTTGGATCATCTAAATCACCAACTGGAGCCCACTGTATTGTATAATTTGCTGGAGGTACTACACTTGAAGCCAAATGTATTGTATCCCCTCTACAAAATTCTCTATCCAATCCTGCATTAACTATTGGCAATGGATCTACAATTATTGAAACCGCTGTAACAGAATCAGGACATCCTGGAAAAGTTGCTGTTAATGAATAATTATAAGTTCCTGGAGGCGCTGGATTTGCTATCGTATTAATAGTATTAGTAGAAGTTAAAAAAGTTGCTGGCGACCATGTGTAATTATATCTAGGATCTCCTGTTCCTGTAATAGCTGTTGATTCGCCATCGCATAATACATTATCATAAGCATTTAAAGTATATCCTTTAATGATATCAACATCAATTGTGTCTTTCGTTGAACATAATGTTATGCCTGAAGGAGTTACTTGAACAATTAATTGAACAGAATTTCCTGCAGGATTAGGTTTAATTAAAAGAGGATTTTTAATTGTTGTATTGTTTAAATTAGCAGCGCCTGTTCCTGTCCAACTGTAAGTATATGATCCAGGAGGATTTACATTTACATCCAATTGTAAACTAGCATTGACACAAGTTGTAGGATTATTTGGTACAATATCAATTTGTGGACCTACAGCTACTGTAATTTTAACTGTATCTCTTCCAGCATTTCCACAAAATGCTGCTAAATTACTTTCAACAGTATAGTATGTTGTAACTGTTGGTGTAACTATTGGATTTGGACACGGTGTACAACTTAATGTTGCAGCAGAAGAACCTCCTGGTACAACAGACCAATTGAATGTACTTCCATTAATTGCATTTAACTGAACTTGATCGCCTTCGCATATAGTATCATCTTGAAATGCATGTGTTGAATCATTAATATTTATAGAATAGGTAAATACTTGAGTTAACAAGATACCGGGAGGTGCACAAAATGAATCTTTCATGGTAACCGTAAATGTATGCAAACCAACATCCGCCAATGTTGTAGGCCATGTAACACAAAGTCGAACTGAATCGTTAGTTAAATTTGTAAAGGTCAAAGTAGCTCCAGGGATTGTCGTTGCAATATTACTAGTTCCCACCAAAACAGCATTTGGAGAGGGCGATTTGATATCAGCACAAAAATTAAGCGTTTGTCCTGCACAACCTTGAACAACTCCACCTACCATTCCACCTCCAGAAATATTGAAGGTATCTATTGCAGTTACCGGACTTGGCTGATTGCAATTATCTATTACAAATTGAATATCTCGCATTACACTACCAATTTTAACACCATTTCGATATTCATCAACTAATAAAGAAACTACAAAAAAACCTGTATTAGTTGGTGTAAATGTTAATGCTCCAGAGTTTGGATCTACATTAAAGTTTGGACCTAAAGTTGGAAAAGGATTAGCAGGTGTATTTGTAACAGGGTTATATGCAATTACTAAAGGATTTGCTGCTGATGGACAACCACCACCAGTTCTTGGTTGAATAGAAGAATAAACTAAAGAATCTCCATCTACGTCAAAAGCACCATTATTAAAGGCATAAGGCTGATTTACACAAGCATAAGGAATAGGAACATTGGTAAAAGTAGGTGAATTATTAACAGGCAAAACAGATACAATTGTATTATTCAATTCTGCTTCAATATATAAGTTTTGTCCTCCTGGGTTTTGTAAATTTAAAATTGCATTATTTCTTGCAGCCATTGAAAAATAAAATTTCCATGAAGCACACGGCCCACCTGGTAATTGATATGCAAAAGCATTTTCATAGATATATTCTTGGAAGCCTCTCAATGTTGAATTTGGATCAGTACATGTTGTTGTATACCCTGGACATCCTGGATTTACAACCGTACCATTTGGTGGACTAATTTTTCCCAAAGTAACACAAATTGGGGTGGTTATTCCACAGCCATTGATAACACCAATATCAACTGAAGCAGTTGTAGCTAGCGCATTTGATGTAGATTGCGTAGCTGTTCCACAATCTCGATAAATTTTAAGTGTAAAAAAATATCCTCCTGATATTGGGTCTTTTCTATAAAGTAATTCACCTCCAGCTAAATGTGTTGCATTAACTTTTTCTGCAAATAGAAAAGGCAAAACTATTAATAATATTGTAATTATTCGTTTCATATTCATATGATAAAGGTTAAAAATACTGTTTTTTTTCATTTTTTAGGTAATTTATTTAAAATAAATTTTTGTTGCGCCGTCGCCATATTTGGCTGTATATTCATAGACGTACTTATCTACCCAAAAGGTTTGGTCTAATACCTTGTGAATTTCATTTTTTAATATCCCTTTTCCTACTCCATGAATAACAATTAATGTTTTTTGTTTACTATGTAATGCATTATCAAGCTCTTTTTGTAAATTTTTCAACTGTAATTGAAGCATTTCGCCTTGTAATAAGTCATTTGGATTTTTGCACAATTTTTCGATATGCAAATCCACTTCTTGCTTGCAACCCAGCATTACATCATAATAATCTTTTTTATTAATTCTTGTAGTTTTTGATTTTAAAAACTGATTAGGCAAATGCAATTCTTTTTCTTTTATCAACCACTCTTCTTTTTCTTGAAAAAGTAAAATAGTAAAAAATGCATCGTTATTTAATTTTAATTGTTCAGTTTTTTCAAAAAGTAGTTTATTTTTTAATTTAAGTTCTTTTTCATAGACCAAGGATTTTCCTTTTTTATCTTTTTCTACTAGTTTAAATTTAAAAACTGGATTTTGGCTTGCTTCCTCAAAAGGAATATCAAAAAAATAAAAATGTACTCGCTCGTCAAGTGTTGTCTTAATATTAAACAATTGATTATTTTTCAATAAAATACTTAGCTCAATATCAATTTTCTCTTGCTTTTCATGATAAAAATAAAGTTTATACTTTAATACAATTTCCTCCATAAACTCCAAATGGAATACTGGAAAAAAAACTAAATAAAGCCCATCTGGCAAAGCCACATCTTTAATTTTGTTGGTATCCTTTAAAATAATATCGATTGTTTTTTTCGGCATTTTTGCATTTTTTCTTTCGTCCAAAAAATCTTGCAAATATGGATGTTCAATATCTTCAGTATTAACCACAAATTCAATTTCATCAACTTTTATCCATGCAAAATCTTTTTCGATAAGTTCTATCAAAAAACCTATTTCGCCTGTGTTTTTAATACGCACTTTATCGCCTGAAGAAAACATTTTTTTTCGTTGTACCTTTGTGCAAATATATCAAAAAAAATGGCAGCTAAGCTTCGCTGGAAAATAGCCCAATGGGCAGAAAGAAAATGGTGGCAAATTTATTTAAAAAATAAAAAAACATCCGATTATGCAACTTGGAAAATTGATTATTGGACTAATTTTTTGGAACAATGTAAACCTGAAATCAGTATTCAAGAAAACCATCAAATTCTAGATGCTGGCTGCGGACCTGCAGGACTTTTTATAGCTTTGCCAAATCATCAAGTTACAGCCCTTGACCCTTTATTAGACAGCTACGAAAAGGATTTACCTCATTTTAAAAAATCAAATTATCCAAACACCACTTTCATTACTTCTTCGCTCGAAGATTTTGATTTAAAAAATAAATTCGATGTCATCTTTTGTTTAAATGCCATCAATCATGTTAGCGATATTAGTTTAGCTTTTGACAAACTTTTTCAATCGACAAAGCCTGGAGCAAAAATGGCAATCAGTATTGATGCACATAAAAAAACTTTTTTAAAAAAAATATTTCAAGCGTTGCCTGGCGATGTTTTACATCCACATCAATTTGATTTAAAAGATTATTGCACAATGATTGAAGAAAAAAATTGCAACGTTTTGCGCAAGCAACTATTAAAAAGCGAATCTATTTTTGACTATTATTTACTTTTAGTTGAGAAAAAATAATTTCTATTTTTTACATATCCAATGCCATTTGAAGTGTAAAATTTCTTGGTGGAGATAACAATGCAGGACGCTCAGCATAAACCGTATTTGATAAGTTTCGAACTATAAATGCCATTTTAATATTTGACATAATTTGATAAGAAAAACGAGCATCAAAAACCAGCGTACCTTTATTATATTTTTCTCGAAATTGATGAATTGTTGTTGGCAATTTTGTACTAAATTCAAAAATTTGTCCAAAATTATTTTCTGGTTTTGTATTTTCAAATACTGCATCTATATTTTGCATAAAAGAGGTATACAATGTTGTGAAGCCAAAAGTTGCTTTTTTGTATCCAAATTCAGTATCAAATTTTAAACTATTTCGATATCGATATTTAAGTGTATTTGTAGGTCCGCTTATATTTACAACAATAGCAGAATCTGGATTTATTTGCATTGGATTCATGTAAGTATAGCCCAACAAATATCGCCATTTAATTTTCGAAAATTCAAATTGACCACTTATATAAATATCGATGCCATTGATTCTTGCACGTCCAATATTTTTTGATTGAAAACCAATATAATCTATAACTCTTGGACCAACTTGACTAACTGTAGAATCATTTGGGGCATGAAAACCAAAATTAAATTCCATCATGTCTTTATATTCCATCCAAAAATAAGCTACATCAATTACACCTTGCCAATTTCCCGATTTCATGAATTGTTTTAATCCCAATTCTGATGACCAGCCCGTTTCAGATTTTAAATTAGGATTTGGAAACACTTGAGAAGCACCAAATTCTGTTTTTACAAATCGTTCTGCGATACTTGGATAACGATAACCTTGTCCGTATGAAGCGCGTAAAAATGTAGCTTTTGTAATTTCTTAATTTGCGCCAAAACGAAATACCGGTCTGGCTTCTGGCTTAAAAGTATCAACAACATTTTGCTCATATCTGGCGCCCACACTTGTCCATAGTTTTCCTATTTTTTTCTCCAATTGCACATAAGCAGCTTTATTATTACCCGAATGCTTTCCATACAATTCGCCTACTACGTTTTGAAAATTTGCCGTTACACCGCCAACAAAATTCAGTTGATTTAAAAATTTATTTTCACTTTCTATTGCTTTTGAAAATTGATAATCGATGTAATATAAATCGGCAATGGAACTTTGATTTTTTTCTGGTATTTGATTATTGCTTCTAAACCATCTGCTTCTCAAACTATGTTTACTGCCTTTTTTTCCATTATATATAATATATGGATCAATATTAAATCGTTGTCCTTGATTTTTATTTATCGTCGTCGTTGAATCTGCCAATCCGCCGTAAGGTAAATAATTATTATTTATTGTTGAATCCCAAAAGAAAAAAGTTTGCGATTTGCTCAATTGTCCATTTAAATTTATGCCATAAATTAAGCCCTCAATTTTTTTATCACGATAACGCAAATTCAAATTTGCTCTTGCTCTTCGGCTCAAATCACCTTGCAAATAAGAATCTTCAGAAAACCAAGCCGAACCAAAAACCACATCAAGATTTTTTATTTTTCTGCTGTGTGAAAAATATCCACCTTGAAACTGAGGTTGTTTTTTTCCCCACCAAATCCAAGATTTTTCATCAGGATTTCCAAACATTCCATTATAAATCATCACTTTAGTTTTTGGTTTTAAACCCGCATAACCAGTTCTAAAATTAACAACACCATTCAACGCTGCTGAACCATAAAGAGACGAAGCTGCACCTTTTAATACTTCTATTTGTTCGCAATTTTCGATAGGTAAAAAATCTAATTTTGCATCCGCTGCATCGGCTGTCAACATCGGCATATCATCTACCAAAACCAAAACTCTGCTTCCTGCACCATAACTCCAACCTGCTCCTCCACGAATGTTTACCTGATTTTCGATGACATCAACACCAGGCACTCTGTTCAATGCATCGTCCATTGAATTAAGTCCAGAATTTAAAATTTGTTTTGGTTTTACAACTTCTATGGAAACAATTTCTTCGGCTGCTCTTTTTTCAAATCGACTACCACTTATAGTTACTTGATGAATATCATTTGCCTTGGGCTGTAAAAAAATTTCGATATTTTTTTCTTCAATTGGCTTTAAATTTACAGAAATAGTTTGCGTTTCAAAACCCAAATATTTTATTTCTACTTCTTGGTTTCCTTCTGGTATTTCCAATAAAAATGTTCCATTCATAGAAGTTTTTGTTCCTTTTCCATTTTTTAGTTGCACCACTGCGTTAAATAATTTTTCTTTCTTAGAAAAATCAAAAACAGTTCCTGAAAGTTTAGCTTGAGCAAAAATTATAGATGGAAGTAAACATAAAATAAATAAAAAACAGTGTAGAAATTTCATAATTATTTTTTGGTAAAAGCTAAAATTAATATAACTTCGGAGAAAATTATAATAAAATGAGAAAACTTCAACTTAGTTTAATTTGCATTATCATGTTTATTGCAAATAACATTTTTGCACAAGCACCTTGTGTACCAGGAACAATTACATCGCCAAATGCTGGCTATATTTTACCAGACAGTGCTACAAATTTTGTACACGGCTGTGCAGGTAAATATTACGAACAAATTGTTTATATAAAAGTTCCCAAAGACACTACTTTGGTAGGAAATACAGTTGCAATCGATTCATTTATTGTTGATGCAAATGTTGTTGGATTACCTGCAGGATTAACAGTAGAAGGTGTTCCAGGAATTTTGCCAGCAGTGCCTAGCGATTGGAAAAGAAATTTTCCTCATATGCGAATAAAAGGCGACTCTTTAGCTTGTGTAAAAATAAGTGGTACAATTTCAGCAGCTGCACCTGTTGGCAATAATATGTTGACTATAAATATGAGAGCTTTCGGAAAAATATTTATAATTGTTCCTTTAGACACACCGGCATCTGTTGGCTATTATAATATTATAATTGATGCTCCAGGAACTGGTGCTTGTCTTACTTCTTCAATCAAAAATGTTGAACAATCAAATTTTAATGCGTTGCAGTTAATTCCAAATCCAAGTTTTGGAACTACACAATTAAGCTTTAATGCAGAAAAAAATGGGGAAGCTAATTTAAAAATTATCAATACTTTAGGTGCAATAGTTGCTTCTCAAAATATAAAATTACAAGCAGGACAAAATCATTTGCCTATCGACACCAAAAACTTAGCTTCTGGAAATTATATTATTCAATTAATAGATGAAAAAGGTAGAGCACAAACTAAATTGGTGGTAGAATAAAAAGAATCATTAAAAAATAAATTTTAAAAAGTCTTACAATGTTGTAAGACTTTTTTTTATCTTGCTAACTTAAATTTTTTATCGAAAAAAAATCATGGAAAATAAAAAAATTTCTTCGACAAAAGCACCATCTCCAGTTGGCGCATATCCACATGCAAGACAAGTGGGCAATTTACTTTTTCTTTCGGGAATTGGACCACGAACGCCAATTACAAATGAAATTCCAGGATTGGAATTGGACAAAAATGGTAATTTTATAACGTTTGATTTTGAAGCACAATGCCGAAGCGTGTTTGAAAACGTTAAAATAGTTTTAGAAGAAAGTGGCAGCTGCTGGGAAAACCTTGTAGATGTTACAGTGTTTTTGGTAAATATGAAACGAGATTTTCATACGTATAATAAACTTTATGCGGAGTATTTTAAAGATGCACAACCTTGCAGAACAACTTGTGAAATTGTTAGTTTGCCAACGCCGATAGCAATTGAATTAAAATGTATCGCTACGATTTAAAATAGAAATAATTAAATATTTTTCAACCACTCTTCGTAGTTTTTTCCTAAAATAGGCATAGGTTCTTTTTTGCCATTTATGGCATTAACCAATCCCATAATCCACATGTAAATCATAATAATCCAAGCTGCAAAAGCAATTAACCAGCCTAAAAAAGGTATCCAACTAACTATAAAAATTGCCATTGCTGTTATAAATAATCCTAATACTTGGCGAATATGATATTTACCAAAATCGGTGTTTTTAGTGCTGTTCATCACAAATGCAATAATTAATCCGATTAATGTTAAATGTGCAATAATGGCAATTTCTTTTCCGGGAATTTCACCATTTACATGAATGATATCTTTATTTTCTTCCATAATTATGTTGTTTTAGTTCTGTAATTATACTAAAAATAGAGGAGATTTGGAAATTATTAGACTATTATTTTTAGATTACCCAATTGGTATACAAAGGAAAATCTTCCATATAATGATTAATTTCTTTTTTCACTCTTGTAATTTCAGTTTCATTTTCACATTGAGTTAAGATTTGATCTATCCAATCTACAGTTTTTATAATATCATTTTCTTTAAACCCTCTAGTTGTTAAGGCACTTACACCCACTCTCATTCCCGATGTAATAAATGGTGATTTATCATCAAAGGGCACCATATTTTTATTGATCGTAATGTCTGCTTTTACAAGTGTATTTTCAGCTTTTTTGCCCGAAATATTTTTGTTTCTTAAATCTATTAAAAGTAAATGATTTTTAGTACCACCAGAAACAATTTGATAATCTCGTTCTTTAAAAGCAATTTCCATAGCCTTGGCATTTTTAAGAATTTGATGTGTGTAATCTAAAAATGAAGGTTGTAAAATTTCATGAAATGCAATTGCTTTTGCAGCAATAACATGTTGCAAAGGTCCACCTTGGGTTCCTGGAAAAACTGCCAAATCAATTAATTCGCCCCAAGTTCTTATTTCTCCTTTGGGGTTTGTAAATCCAAGTGAGTTTTCAATATTATTTTTTATCATTATAATACCTCCTCGAGGTCCACGCAATGTTTTATGTGTAGTTGAGGTTACAAAATGACAATGCTCAAAAGGCGAATTTAAATGTCCTTTAGCAATCAATCCTGCAGGATGCGAAATGTCTGCAAGTACCAAAGCATTTATTTCGTCAGCCACTTTTCTAATTCTTGCATAATCCCAATCTTGGCTATAAGCACTTGCTCCGCAAATAATTAATTTTGGTTTTACTTCTCTTGCTTTTTTTTCTAATGTGTCATAATCTATTAAATGAGTATCAGGCAAAACACCATAGAAATGGGGTTCATATAATTTTCCTGAAAAATTTACTGCGGAACCATGTGTAAGATGTCCACCCATACTTAAATCCAAACCAAGAATAGCATCACCAGGATTTAAAACAGCTAACATTACAGCTGCATTTGCTTGAGCACCACTATGTGGTTGCACATTGGCATATTCTACACCAAAAATTTCTTTAACTCTATCTATAGCAATATTTTCACTTTTATCTACTACTTGACAACCACCATAATATCGTCGTCCAGGATAACCTTCGGCATATTTATTGGTCATTACATTTCCCATGGCTCGCATGATGTCTGTGCTAACAAAATTTTCGGATGCGATAAGTTCTAAACCTTCGCTTTGGCGTTGATATTCTTCTTTTATTAAATCAAAAATTGCGTTGTCCATTTTTATTAAATATTGAAAATTGTTTTTATTTGTAAAAGGTTAAAGATAAAAGATATATTTTTGGAAATATTAAAAACTGCGCAACAAAATTTCAACGCTATGAAAATAATTATTCCAGTGGCAGGAGCAGGTACTATGTTGAGGCCACACACCTACACACAACCAAAGCCATTGATTCCATTAGCAGGCAAGACTATAATTAGTCATATTATAGATCAATTTGTAGAATTGGGTCAACACGAATTTATATTTGTTATTGGGTATCTTGGCGAAAAGATAAAAAATTATATTTTAGAAAAACATCCAGAAATAAATGCAAAATTTGTTGTTCAAGAAGAACGATTGGGCACTGGTCATGCTATTTTTTTGGCAAAAGAATTTGTTGAAAAAAACGAAGAAATATTTATTATATACGGAGACACCATTATTGATTATCCAATAAAAGAAATTATTGACAATCCTATTTCTCAAATAGGCGTAAAAAAAGTAGATGATCCAAGAATGTTTGGAGTAGCCATATTGAATGAACATAAAAAATTGGTTCAATTAGTAGAAAAACCTACAATTCCAAAATCAAATTTAGCATTGGTTGGTGTATATAAAATTATAGAAAGTGAAGCATTATTTGAAGTTATTGAAAACGATTTAAAAAAAGTATCAAAACACGAAGAATACCCTTTAACTGCTGCTTTTCAGGGTTTATTGAATAAAAATATTTCCATCGAGGTATTTGAAGTAAATGATTGGTTTGATTGTGGAAAAAAAGAAAATTTACTAATCACAAATGCAATTTTGCTAGACAAATTGGAATATGCATCAAGTGAAATTCCATTTTTCGATAATACAATAATCGTACATCCTGTTAGTATTGCCGAAGGTTGTGATATTTCAAATTCAATAATTGGACCCCATGTTTCCATAGGTGAAAAAACAGTGATTAGCAATTCCATAATTTCAAACTCAATAATAGGCTCATATTCTGAAATCGAAAAAATAGTTTTTCAATCAAGTTTGATAGGCAGTGATGCCAAAATAAAAGGCAACAATCAAAGTTTAAATATTGGTGATAATACTGAAATAGATTTAAGATAAAAAGAAATGATAGGAAAAATATCTGGTAACGAAAAAAAATTAGAATCAAATAGAATTTGTGATTTATTTAAAATTGATTTACCTATAATTCAAGCTGGAATGATATGGGCAAGTGGTTGGAAATTGGCAAGTGCAGTTTCAAATGCAGGGGGATTGGGCATTATTGGTGCAGGAAGCATGTATCCTGAAGTACTTGAAATTCATTTGCAAAAAATGAAAGCTGCAACTCAAAAACCATTTGCGGTGAATTTACCATTGCTATATCCAGATATTGATAAACATATTGAACTGATTTTAAAATATAAAGTTCCTATAGTTTTTACATCCGCAGGAAGTCCAAAAATATGGACAAAAATATTACAACAAGAAGGAGTAAAAGTAGCACATGTAGTATCATCTGCTTTTTTTGCAAAAAAATGTGAAGATGCAGGTGTCGATGCAGTTGTTGCTGAAGGTTTTGAAGCTGGCGGACATAATGGAAGAGAAGAAACAACAACACTTTGCTTGATTCCAGAAGTACGAAAAGCTATTTCAATTCCATTGATTGCAGCAGGTGGCATTGGGTGTGGAAAAAGTATGTTAGCTTCAATGATATTGGGAGCAGAAGGAGTTCAAATAGGCAGCAGATTTGTTTGTAGTAATGAAGCTTCATCTCATTTAGCTTTTAAAAATAAAATTATTGAATCTAAAGAAGGTTTTACTGAATTGGTTTTAAAAGATTTAACACCAGTGCGACTTTTGAAAAATGAATTTTATGAAAAAGTGAAAAATGCTGAAGAACATTGCGCTAGCAAAGAAGAATTAACGAATTTGCTGGGAAAAGGTAGAGCAAAACTTGGCATGTTTGAAGGAAATTTAATCGATGGTGAATTGGAAATTGGGCAAATAGCTGCTGGAATTGATGAAATTTTACCTGCTCAAAAAATTGTTGAAGACATTTGGAACGAGTTTAAGCAATCATTAAGAAGTTTATTTGAAAGTAATGCAATGAAAGATTAACTTTGAGCGTTATTATTTTCTATGAAAAACATTATATTATTATTTCTTTTTTTAACAATAAATAGCCTTTTTACTTTTGGTCAAACTCAAGGAGGAAATACAAATACACCTTTTAGTAATCCATATCAAAATCCCTATGGAAATACCAATCAAGACCAAAATATTTTTCAGAAACCAACTCCACCACCTACAAATCCTATAGATTTAAATAATATTACTGAAAAAAATCCTAATAACACTGATAACAAATCTAACGAAAATAATACAAGTTTGCAAGGTAAAGATTTGCAGGACATGAATAAAGATTTAAATTATGATCCTCAAAATCCGTTTCAAAATAATAGTGATATTGATTATATGCGGTATATTCAAGGACAATTAAATAAAAATAATAATATAACTTCAACTGATAGTTTAAAAACAATTGATAAGAGTTCAAAAAATAAAAACATTTACGGATCTAATTTTTTTAAAAATAATAATTTTAATTTACTAGCAGAAAATCCAACAACTGTTCCTACAAATTATAGATTAGGTCCAGGCGATGAACTTACAATTTCAATTTATGGCAATGCAGAACTACAACAATCATATACAATTGCAAGAGATGGCTCAATTTTTCCATTAAAAGTAGGGAAAATCTATTTACAAGGATTAACCTATCAATCGGCACAAAATTTAATAGCCAATAGGTTTAAACGTGTGGCTAGTGGAAAAGTAGATGTATCTATTTCAAAAGTTAGATTAATAAGAGTTAATGTTGTAGGAGAAGTAAATTCTCCTGGAACCTATACAATGTCTGCTTTTAACTCGGCATTAAATGCCATTTATATTGCTGGTGGATTAACAGACATCGGAAATATGCGAAAAATAGAAATTCGCAGAAATAATTATGTAGTAGAAACTATTGATTTGTATCAATACTTAAAAGATGGCAGTTTAGGACAAAATATTTATTTAGAAGATAATGATGATGTAGTAGTTGGGATTTATGAGAAATTAGTAAAAGCAGAAGGAGAATTTAAAAGACCAATGTTTTATCAATTAACCGAAAATGAAACTTTAATGGATTTTATAGAAATCTCTGGAGGTTTTGGTCCTGATTCTAGAAACACTTTATTAAGGGTTAAAACAACTCGAAATGAACAAGAAGTTTATCAGGATTTCCATAAAGACTATTTTAATCAAGATCCACAAGACTTTCAAGATTATATTTTAAAAAATGGAGATGTGGTGATTTTAAAAAGAATAAATGAAGGGCTTGCAAACATTGTAACAATAGAAGGAGCTGTAAATTACCCAGACAAATATTCATTGGGTAAAGATGAACGAATTTTTGATATCATTAAAAAAGCTGGTGGAATTCAAACAGGTGCAATTCAAACAATTGCTTATGTTTTTAGAGATGGAATTACACTTAAAGAATCTCAAACAATTAAAGTTAATATTGAAAATATTAATGATGAAAATGATGTAAATAATATATTTCTAAAACCTAATGATATTATTAAAATATTGACCAATAAGATTTTTAATACAGATTATTACATAGATGTTCAAGGTAGTGTAAGAAAACCTGGTAAAATAATTTACAATTCTGGAATTCTTTTAAAAGATGCTCTTTTGCTAGCAGGAGGATTAAAATTAGATGCTGAAAATGGTAGAATTGAAATATCAAATGTGGTTGACTCTTTAAATCAATATGAATTAATAGCAAGACCTTTAAATATTAGAGTTGTAAAAGTTAACAGCAATTTAGAATTAGAAAATGAAGCTGGAAATATAATTTTAAATGCTAATGACAGAGTTTTTGTTCGTCGAAAAAAAGAACTTATAGAACAAGAAAGTGTTTATGTTATTGGGGAAGTAGATTATCCTGGAGAACATGCATTGCTTAATAAAAACGAAAGACTTACTTCAATATTAAAAAGAACAGGTGGGTTGACAAAAGATTCTTATCCAGAAGGTGCCAAATTATACAGAAGTGGAGTTGGGCAAATTGTAATAGACCTTAAAGAAGCCATGAAAAAAAGTGGTAATAAATATGATTTATTTTTGCAAAATGGAGATACATTATTAATACCAACTGTAAATGATATCGTTTCTGTTAGAGGAATGGTTCAGGCTCAAGTTAATATAAAATTTGACAAAGAAAATACAACAGTTTTAAATTATATCGATGCAGCTGGTGGTTTTGGACAAGATGCTTGGAAAAAAAGAATTTCTGTAAAGAACCAAAATGGAAGATTGAAAAGAACAAAATCATTTTTATTTTTCAACTTTTATCCAAAAGTTACTCAAGGTAGTATAGTATTTGTTCCTAGAAAACCAGAAAAAAAAGGAGCTGACATTAAAGATATTATATCCTATACAGTATCAATTGCAAGTACTTTGGCTACCATAATACTTGTAGCAAAAAGTTTATCAAACTAAAACTAATTTAATATTAAATGACAACTTACGAAATTTTAATTTCTTTAAAAAAAACAATACTAAAAAAATTACCCTTAATTTTTTTATTTTCTTTACTACTTTCAAGTTTTGTTGCATTTTATTCATCACAATTGCCAGAATACCGGATAGCTTATACCAAAATTTTTCCATTATCAATTAACTCCAATAAATCGAGCAGTCCGTTAGATGATATAAAAGCACAATTTGGCATGGGTGGAAAATCTGACAATGAAGCTTTTGATCTTACTGAATTATCATCAAGCAAAAAATTGTCTTTTAAAATATTAAAAAGCCAACCAAAAAATAAAAAATATCCACATTATTATGATTGGTTAATTGAAGAATATAATAAAAACGAAACTAATTTTTTTAACCCAAAATTTGTTTTGGATAAAAAAGATACAATTGGTCAATTAATAGCTGCCCAAAAATTATATCTTAAAAACTTACAAATAGTTAAGGGCGAAAACAAATATTTTACTTTAACTTTCAAATCAACAAACAAAGATCTTGCAAAAGAAATCAGCGAAGAAATTTTAATTGTACTTTCTGAATTTTATATTGATTTTACTACAGAAAAACCAAAACAAGATTTATTAAAAATTAAAGAAATAAAAGACTCCTTAAAAGCAGAACTATACACTATCGAAAGAGCTATGGCTGGATTTACAGATGCTAATACGTATTCATCCACTGCTATTTCCCAATTACCACAAGCAAAACTTCAACGTTTACACCAAGAAATTGAAGCCATTTATTCTATTACAACTACAACTTATCAAAATGCTCGATTTAAACTTTTATCAGAAAGTCCAATTTTTCAAATATTAGATTATCCAGGTGAGCCATATGGCTATGAAAAAGAATCTTGGAAAAAAAATGCAATTCTAATTTTCATTATTAGCTTTTTTCTTCTTTCTTTTTTCTTTTGCAGAAAAATATTCGGAGCTATCATAATTGATGAATTTAAAAAGAATTAATTCATTTTAATCCATCTCCACAGTTCTTTCCAACTTGCTTTTTTGCCATACATTAATATTCCTGTTCTATAGATTTTGGCACTTAACCATGTAAAAAATAAAAAGCCAAGAATTAAACAAACTACCGAAGCCAAAAGTTGTTGCCAAGGCACTCCATACGGAATTCTTCCTAACATTACTATAGGACTTGTGAGTGGAAAAATGCTACCAAAAATAGCCAAATTGCTATTTGGATCCTGTACTGTTTGCATCATAATAAAAAATCCAAAAATGATTGGTAGCGTAACCGGTAATGTCATTTGTTGCGCTTCTTGAGGATCTTCATTTACCAAACTTCCAACTGCTGAAAACAATGCCGCATATAAAAAATACCCACCTAAAAAATAAAATAAAAAACCAAAAATAACAGCAACCCAATTCACACTTTCTATTATTGATTTATACATTTCTACAATTTCATTAGAATTAGTTTGTGGTAACTTCGCCAATTCATTTGATGGTATATTTTGCATCATGCTTTCTGAAAAGCCTGGAATAAAAAATGGTAAAATCAAATTAAGAATCCCACCCAAAAGCAACCATAAAATAAATTGTGTTAAACCTACAAAACCTATTCCCACTATTTTTCCCATCATTAATTGAAATGGGCTTACCGAACTTATCATCACTTCCGCAATTCGATTTGTTTTTTCTTCCATCACCCCTCGCATTACACCCATTCCATAAAGTAAAATAACAATATAAATTATAAATCCTGAAACATAACCTATGCTTGCATAAATAGCAGAATTTGTTTCTTTATTATCCAAATTTCTAGTAATTGATTTTATATTCAATGCTTTAATACTATCCAATTCTTGTTGATTTATTCCAGCTTCTTGCAATAATTTATTTTTTATCACATTATTTAATGCATCATTGATAAACATTTCTGCAGAAACACTAATGCTATTTTCTGTAAGCATTTTTACACTATCTGGAATTACAGATGTTGTTGCAGGATAAACATGAACTAAAATATCAGTTTTATTTTTTTCAAAAAAACTCTTCAAATCTCCACTTGGAATTTTTTGCAAATATGAAAATGAATACGTTTTAGAAGTAGTATCTAATTTATTTTCAAATAATTTACTTTCATCAAATACAGCAATGTGTTCCTTCCTATCACTATTTATCGTTATATAAAGCATCAAAGCTGTCAATAATGACAGACCAATTGGCAACACAATTGTTGTTATTAAAAAAGATTTTTTCTTTACTCTTGTTAAATATTCTCGCTTAATTATGATCCAAGTTTTCTTCATTTCATTATTTTTTTAATTGTCAAATTTTCTTGCTGCTGTTTGCTTTACCAATCCAATAAAAATTTCATTAAATGTTGGCAACACTTCCTTAAAGGAATGTACAAGAATTCGTCCATCAACACATTTCTTTAAAATAGTAAGACTATTTTCATTTTCTTTCAATTTGATTGTAATAATTTTTCCATTTTTTTCTATGTAATCAAAAGGCAAATTTTCAATTTCATTTTCTAAAACCAACTCAAATTTATTTTCTTTAAATTGTTGTTTAATTTCATCTACCTTACCTTTCAATATAATTTTTCCTTGATTCATTAAAGCAATTTCTTCACATATTTCTTCAACTTGCTCCATTCGATGTGTTGAAAAAATTATGGTTGTTCCTTTTTTTCGCAAATCAAATATTTGGTCTTTAATGATTTGTGCATTTACCGGATCAAGTCCGCTAAATGGTTCATCGAGGATTAATAATTTAGGATTATGCAAAACTGTTGTTACAAATTGCATTTTTTGCGACATCCCTTTGCTTAAATCTTCTACTTTTTTGTCTGCCCACGATTGCATATCCAATTTAACAAACCAATAATTTATGCCTTGATTTGCTTGTTCTAAACTCAACCCTTTCAATTGAGCTAAGTATAAAATTTGCTCTCGTACTTTCATTTTTTTGTAAAGCCCACGTTCTTCAGGCATATACCCTATTTCTTGCATGTGTTTTTTTGCAACAAAAGTTTCACCATCGAATAATATTTTTCCTTCATCTGGCAATGTAATCCCAGTTATCATTCTTAATAAACTTGATTTTCCTGCTCCATTTGGACCTAATAATCCCAATATTTTTCCTTCTGCAATTGATAAACTTATATCATCAACTGCTTTTTGATTGTTATAATTCTTGGTAAGATGTTGTAATTCTAACATAATAATTTAAAAATCTAAATTTAAAATTTTAATTGAAATTAAATTTTAATTTATGGATAAACGGTATTATTTATTTACAAAGCAAAATTTTTCGCCATCAAATAATCCTTTATCACTAAGTTTTAATGATGGAATAACGAGCAACGCCATAAAACTTAATGTCATAAAAGGCGCACTTAATTTACTACCCAACATTTTTGCTTTTTTATCTAACACTGAATATTTTTCTGCCACTTCTTTTGCAGACAAACTACTCATCAAGCCGCCAATAGGTAATGGCAAATGAAATAATTCATTACAATCCCAAACACAAATTCCGCCTTTGCTGTCAATTAATTTATCTACACATTTTTTCATCGATTCATCATCTACTCCAACACATAAAATATTATGACAATCATGAGCAACTGTTGAAGCAATAGCGCCTTTTTTTAAACCAAAATTTTTTATAAAGGCTAATGCAATATTGCTTTTATGATATCGATTTATGACTGCTATCTTCAATATATCTTTCTCTATGTCAGAAACAAAAAAATCATTTTCTGTTTTAATATTTTCAATTAAGGACGATGTAATTAATTGTCCATCTTCTGCTACAATAATATGTTGTGCTTTATTATTATTTTTAAATTTAAAATCTTCTACACAAACTTCTTCGATGTTAAAATTATTAATACATGTTTCTTCTACAGAATTAATTTTACAAATACCCTTTTCAAAAACCGTTTCTCCATTAATTATAGTTTCCAATACATCAAAATTTTCTATATTATCGACTACTATAAAATCGGCTGCATCACCTACGTTTAGTAAGCCAATTGGCAAATTATAATGTTTCACAGGATTGATACAAGCCGCTTTTAAAACTTTAAAAATTGATATGTTTTTTTGCAACCCTCTTTTTACATGATGATTTATGTGATGTAACATTAATTCATCAGGATGTTTATCATCGCTACAAAACATCATGTCATCTTCATTTTCTTCAAGTAAAGAAATTAATGCCTCAAAATTTTTAGCTGCACTACCCTCTCTTATTAAAATTTTTACACCAAGTTTCAATTTATCCTCTGCTTCTTCTTTTGTAAAACATTCATGATCGGTGCTTATGCCTGCCGAAAAATATTTTTTTGCTTGTTCACCTCTCAATCCTGGGGCATGTCCATCAATTGGTTTTTTATATTTTTTTGCAGATAAAATTTTCTTCATCACTTCGTCATCTTCAAACAACACGCCAGGATAATTCATCATTTCACTAAGATAAAAAATATCATCTCGCTGCATTAATGCCTCAATATCACTTGCATTTATTTCAGCACCTGATGTTTCAAAACCTGTTGCTGGCACACAACTTGGCGCTCCAAAGAAAAAATGAAAAGGCACTTTTTTGCCATTTTCAATCATAAAATTTATCCCATCAATGCCACAAACATTTGCAATTTCATGAGGATCGCTCACCGTAGCAATTGTGCCATGACTAACTGCAATTTTTGCAAATTCGCTGGGCAATAACATCGAACTTTCGATATGAATATGCGCATCTATAAAACCAGGAAGAATATAATTTTCACAAACTTCGTTTGTTTCTTTTATCGAAATTATTTTGTTATGTTCAATTTTTATTTCTGCAGGAAATATTTTTTCATTTTCAATATCAATAAAAAAGTGATGTCTTATTTGCATAAAAAAAAATTATGTTTTAAATGAATTTATTTTCCTCCTCGCCATTTTTTTAATTGTTGCAAAGTGGCTTTCATGTCTTTAAAATAAGGTGCTTCTACTATAATTTGCTTGCCACTTTCATCTTCAAAACTAATTAATTGCGCATGCAATGCCAATCGATTTAAGATGGGTTTTTCTTCCTCTAAATTATTATCCAGATTATATCTTTTTTTTAATTGCGATACAAAAATTGGTTTTTCATCTCCATATATAGCATCACAAATTATTGGGTGCTGTTCGTTTTGCATGTGCACTCTTATTTGATGTGTTCGTCCAGTTTCAATTCTAAATTCCACCAAAGAATACAGCCCAAATTGTTCTAAAACTTTGTAATGCGTTATCGATTTTTTGCCTTCGGTGGCATGAACATACATTTGATTATTCTTGCCTGGCTTTTCTCTTATTGGTGCATCAATGGTTTTTTCTGTTGGAAATAAATTTCCTTCTACAATGCCATGATATATTTTTTTTACCAAATTATGTTCAAATGATTGTGATAAAAAACGATGCGCTTGTTCATTTTTTGCAAAACAAATACAGCCGCTGGTGTCTTTATCTATTCGATGAACTATAAAAAGATGTTCTCTGTTTTGACGCAATAATTCAAGTAAACTTTCTGTTTTACCATCAGGCACACTAAGCATTCCCGAGGGTTTGTTTAAAATTATATAATCGTCGTTTTCAAAAAGTATTTCTGGAATTTTCAATTTAATATACTTTATTTATAATGTTTTAAAAATACAACTTCTCTTGTAGTCAAGGTTCTAAATTTTCCTCGTGGCAAATTTTTCTTTGTCAATCCTGCATACAACACTCTATCAAGATGTTTTACTTCGTAGCCTAAATGTTCAAATATTCGGCGCACAATTCTATTTCTTCCGCTATGAATTTCTAAGCCTATTTCTGTTTTTTTATTTTCAATAAAGGACAAATCATTTACATTTATCAATCCATCTTCAAGCAACACACCTTTTTTTATTTTTTCAAAATCATCGGCAGATAATTCTTTATCGAGCGACACTTGATACACTTTTTTACATTCATATTTTGGATGCGAAAGTTTTTGAGCCAAGTCGCCATCGTTTGTCAAAATAATTAATCCTGTAGTATTTCTATCCAATCTGCCCACTGGATAAATACGTTCTTTTAAATTTTTAAAAAAATCAAGAATGGTTTTTCGTCCTTTTTCATCCGATGTTGTGGTGATAAAATCTTTTGGTTTATTTAATAAATAATATACTTGTTTTTCGGTTTTAGAAAGTGTTTTTCCATCATATTCTATTTTGTCTGTGGCTTGTACTTTGTAGCCTGGTTCTGTTTTCACTTCGCCATTCACAATTACTTTTCTAGCCTTGATGATTTCCACCGCTTCACGTCGAGAGCAAATACCACTATGTGCCAAAAATTTATTCAAGGGCATTTCTTCAGCTTTAGTTGGCACATCATTTTTTGACAAAAATTCTTTTTTGTTTTTAAGGTTAAAAGAAAGTTCTGGTTTAAAATCGGTATCGTCTTTGGCATGTCGCTTTTGTTGTTTTGCCAAACGATTGTCTAATTTAAAATCATTTTTTTCTTTTACAAGTGCTTTTCGTTTTTTTGGTGCTACCGAAAATTGTTCAAAATAATTGCCCGATTTTTTTTTCGGTGCATCATTATTTTGATTACTATTTTTAAAATTATTTTTTTTCATAGCATCTTATTTTTTTACGTTTGCCAATTGTCCGCAAGCCGCATCAATATCTTTTCCTCTGCTTCGACGAAGTTTTGCGGTTACTTTATTTGTTTCTAAATGATGAATAAATGCAAAGGTGCGTTCTTCATCAGGTTTTATAAACGTAGCAAATTCGATAGGATTGTACTCGATAATATTTACTTTACTTGGCACTTTGCGGCAAATTTTTATCAAGTCATTGGCATCTTCTATGCTGTCATTAAAATTGTTGAATAAAATATATTCAAACGTAATTTTATTTTTTGTGGCATGATAATAATGCAACATGGCATCGATAAGCACATCCAAATTATTGCTTTCATTTATCGGCATGATTTCGTTTCGTTTAGCATCGTTTGCCGCATGAAGCGAAAGGGCTAAATTAAATTTTACTTTATCATCGCCAAGCTGTTTTATTTTTTTGGCAATGCCTGCCGTGGAAACCGTAATGCGTTTTGGCGACATGCCCAAGCCACTTTGCGACGTAATTTTTTCGATACTCTGCAATACATTATTGTAATTGAGCAAGGGTTCGCCCATGCCCATATACACAATATTGGAAAGATGATGCCCATGATGCTCAAGTGCTTGCTGATTTAAAATAAACACTTGATCGTAGATTTCATCGAAATTAAGATTACGTTTTCGTTCCATTTTTCCTGTGGCGCAAAATTTGCAGGTCAAACTACAGCCCACTTGGGATGACACACAAGCTGTCATTCTGGTATTGGCAGGAATAAGTACCCCTTCGATATAATAGCCATCGTGCAACACAAATTTATTTTTAATGGTGCCATCGTTGCTAAATTGCGATTCTTCAATTTCTACGTGTTCGAGGGTGTATTCAAACTCCAATTTTTCTCGAAGGGCTTTGGGCAAATTGCTCATTTCGGAAATGTTGTTGATGCCTTTTTGCCAAATCCATTCTTGAATTTGCTTGGCACGAAATGGCTTTTCGTTTTCGGAAGAAATTAATTGGTTGAGTTGTTCATCTGTAAGATGTCTCAGATTTTGCATCTGTGAAAAGGTTTTAGAATGCAAAAATAAACAAATTTAAGTAGAACGCAATCGATAAATCTAATAATAGAAAAACTAATCTTTAATTGTAAATACAACAGGCAACTGATATTTTACTTTTACGGGCATACCATTTTGTTTGCCAGACCTCCATTTTGGCATCATTTTAATAACTCTAATTGCTTCTTCATCGCAGCCATATCCCATTCCACGTAAAACCTTAAAATCACTAAGGCTTCCATCTTCATTTACGATAAAGCCAATTGTAACTTGTCCTTCAATATTATTTTGCTTTGCTAGCTCAGGGTATCTTAAGTTTATGTTTATAAAACTATATAAAGCATCTTCACCACCTGGATATTCAGGCATTTGCTCTACAAATTCATAAACTTCAGGTTTAAAATTATTTGGTTTTGGAGGTTCTACAACCAATTTATAATTGTTATAAACATCATCATAATCAGGAAGATTTGAATCAATAATTGATTTATTTTTTAGTACATTTTTCTTACTTAAATTTTTAGAAGAATTGTATAAATTTTGAAAATCAATACTATCTAAAATAAAAAAATCGTAGTTGGTTAAATATGGTGCAGCAAATTTATGATGGTAATACACATTAGAAATTATAAGAAAATACGATTTTTTATTTTCTTGAAACTGAATATAAAAATCAAGCAACGAATCTTCATTAATAATTGTAGAAACTTTTTTTAATATTGCTTTACTTAAATCTATTTTCAAAGCTGTGGTTTGATAATCCATATTATTT
>JAGNRR010000088.1 GCA_017988595.1 Chitinophagaceae bacterium | reverse complement strand
GTATTGGGATGTCCATTAAAATTTTGAAGAATATTTGTGGCTCTTGATTTTCTTTTTATGCCAAAATAATCTTGAATTACAGGATCTTTTATTTTAGGTTTTGGAATAGCATTTGGGTGAAAAATTCGATGTTCAATATTGGTTAAGTCTTCGCCTATTCTTCCATCTTCATTTCTTACAATTTCATTTATCCAATTAGGATCGGGGGAAAAATTTGCTAAAGGTGGTGTAATTTTAATTAAGACACCAACACTAGTTTCTGGATTAGAAATTGTTTGCAATTGTGCAAAATTGAATAATGGCAACAGAATTAAACTTAAAAATAATATTTTTTTCATTTATACTTTTTTGCCATAAATGTATAAAAAAAATCCCTAAAAAATTAGGGATTCTTTTTGACAAAATTTAAAAATATATTTTTAGCTATTTTTCATATTTTCAAGCATTTCTTGCATTGCTTGAGGGTCTTTAAGGGCTTCCATGCCAAAATACCCAACAAAACCAATTACGACAATTAGGTATAATGCAGATAAAATAAGACCAATTATTGCACAAATACGACCCGCATTCACATTTTTCAAACTAGATATAGTATATGCACTTGGATTTGCATTGTATTGTGTAGTGCTTTTTTTTGCAAGTACAAGTGCAATTATTCCACAAATTAAACCTACAACGCCATAACAGCAAGAGCCAATAATTGAAATTATACCTAAAACCAAAACAGGAGTGGCATTTGGCAAAGGGGTTTGCATCATGTAGTTATTTGTTGGGGTTGATGTTGTTTGTTGTATGTCTTCCATATCGTTTTTTTTTTCAAATATAATTGTTGCTTATTAAAAAGTGAAATTATTTTTAAAGAAAATAAGTTGAATAAATTTTAATAACATACGAAATAATCATTACAACACTTGTAAATGCAAAAAGCCAAATGATGACTTTTGCCCCAAATTTAAATTTAAAAATTAAATGAAGTAGAGTATAACTAAATAAAATTATAATAGGAAATAATGCTGGATAAAGCCTAAAACTGTCGCCGAAATTTCCTTGTAAAAGGGCATCTATACTACGTTGGAAACCACAGCCCAAACAATCAAAACCCAAATGTTTTTTTACAGGACATGAAACAAAATAATCTTTAATAGGCATTAAAAAATTTAATATGCTTTAGCAAATAAAACACGTTGACTACTTTCTTTTCCACTAAAAATACAAATGCCTTTTTCTTCTTTGTTATTTAATGGAATGCAGCGAATTGTTGCTTTATTTTTTTGTTTTATAGCCTCTTCTGTTTCACTTGTTCCATCCCAATGTGCAGAAATGAACCCCCCTTTTTCTTCTAATACTTTTTCAAATTCTTCCCAGCTATTTACTTCTGTTATGTTTTCATCTCGAAATGTTTTTGCTTTTAAATAGATATTGTCTTGAATTTCGTTCAATAAACTTTCAATATAATTTTCAATATTATCAAGCGAAACAACATTTTTTTCTTTAGTATCTCTGCGAGCAATTTCTACCGTATTGTTTTCCATATCACGTTCGCCAATTGCCATTCGTACTGGTACACCTTTCATTTCATATTCTGCAAATTTCCAACCTGGTCTTGCAGTGTCATCATCATCGTATTTTACCGAAATATTTTTTGCTTTCAATGCATTAATAATGGGAGTTACCTTTTCTGTAATTTTATTTTTCCCTTCTTCCCCTTTGTAAATTGGTACAATTACCACTTGAATCGGTGCTAATTTTGGAGGTAAAACCAATCCTTGATCGTCGCTATGAGCCATTATCAAAGCGCCAATTAATCTTGTACTTACGCCCCAAGAAGTTGCCCAAACGTGTTCTGCTTTATTTTCTTTATTTACAAAAGTGACATCAAATGCTTTTGCAAAATTTTGACCAAGAAAATGACTTGTTCCTGCTTGGAGTGCTTTGCCATCTTGCATCAATGCTTCAATGCAATAGGTGTCCACAGCACCTGCAAAACGTTCATTCTCTGTTTTTACTCCTTGAATAACAGGCATCGCCATCCATTCTTCGGCAAAAGTTGCGTAAACATCAATCATTTGTTTCGTTTCAATAATGGCTTCTTGTTCTGTAGCATGTGCCGTGTGTCCTTCTTGCCAAAGAAATTCGGCTGTACGCAAAAATAATCGTGTGCGCATTTCCCATCTCACCACATTAGCCCACTGATTTACTAAAATGGGCAAATCTCTATAAGATTGAATCCAATTTTTATAAGTATTCCATATAATAGCTTCACTTGTAGGCCTTACTACTAATTCTTCTTCCAATTTTGCTTCAGGATCTACAATTAATTTCCCTTTATTATTTGGATCATTTTTTAATCTGTAATGAGTTACTACAGCACATTCTTTTGCAAAACCTTCGGCGTTTTTTTCTTCGGCTTCAAACAAACTTTTTGGGATAAATAATGGAAAATAAGCATTTTGATGTCCTGTTTCTTTAAACATTTTATCTAATTGTTGTTGCATTTTTTCCCAAATTGCATATCCGTATGGTTTTATAACCATACAACCGCGAACCGAACTATGGTCTGCAAGTCCTGCTTTGCTTACTATATCATTATACCACTGGCTATAATTTTCACTCCTCGAACTTATTCCTTTGCTCATTTTTCTTTAATTTTATTCAAAGAAAATATTTTTTTAAGGAATAATTAAACTTTCTTTATAGAAACTAGTCAAAATGATGAAGATTCTTTTTTTAACAAGTATATAAACCTGAAATTAAAAGAATTTTATAAATTTGAACAATAACATTAAAAAAAACATAACCATGAAAAAAGTACTATTCGTTTTGCTCCTTTCTTTTTTAATTCCTTTTTCGGGAATAGCACAAAACACAGATGATGTTTACTACCAACCGAATAAGGATAAAAACAATTCAAATTCTTCAAACACTTCAAACACTTCAACTGAAGAAGAATCTGATGATAAAAAACCAATGTCAAGATATAACGATGATGATGAATATTATGAAGATGATTTTATTGACTATGACGATGATGAATATTATTATACACAACGTCTTCGTCGTTTCAATCGTCCATTCTTTTCATTTTATGGAGGATATTACAATAACTTTTTTATGGATCCCTATTGGTGGGGTGCAGGTTGGGGATACCCTTCATTTAGTATAGGTTGGGGTTACCCAAGTTGGTACGGAAATTTCGGTTGGGGTGGATATGGCTGGAATACAGGTTGGAATCGTTGGGGCGGTGGCTGGAATAATGGCTGGGGTTGTGGAGGTTGGAACAATGGTTGGGGCGGATATGGCTGGAACAATGGCTGGGGTAATTACGGACATGGTTACAATAACGGATTCATGGATGGGTACTATGTTGGATTAAACAATGGAAATTATTACAATAATTACTGGGGAAATAACAATAATAATAATTACAGATATGGTCCAAGAAATTCAGTAAACTCTAGAAATCGTTCAACAGTTTATAACAGTCCAAGAACATTAAACGGATTTAATAATTCATCAAAAGGTGGTTTGAAATCAAATGTTGGTAATGTTGAGAATAATACTACTTATTCAACAATAAATAACTCAAGAGGTAATCAAATGAATAGAAATATAGAAAACGGAAATTCTAATATTGATAATTCAAATTCAATGAGCAACGATAGAATTAAATCAAATGAAAATACACCAGGTGGCAGAAGAGCAATTAATTCTGATAGAAATAATGCAAATACAGATGTGAAAAATGATCGTTCAATAAATACAAGCCCTTCAAGAGAGAGCAATACACAAAGAGATGAATTGCCTTCAGGTTTTGAACGCTCAACTAGAGAAAGAAGAGAAAGCGTTTCACCAAGTAATGAAAGAAGAGAAACTCCAAGAAGAGAAAGCTCAACACCTTCAAGAAATGAATCTTCACCAAGTTATGAAAGAAGAGAAATGCCAAGAAGAGAAACATCGTCACCAGCAAGAAACACAACTTCTCCAAATTACGAAAGAAGAGAAACACCAAGAAGAGAAGCATCTTCTCCATCAAGAAACGAATCTACTTCAAGTAATGAAAGAAGAGAAGCTCCAAGAAGAGAAAGTGTAGCACCATCAAGAAGTCAATCTGCACCAAGCAGAAGTTATAGTGCACCATCTACACCAAGTAGAAGTAGCGGTAGTTTTGGCGGTGGAAATAGCGGTGGCGGTAGCAGAGGCGGCGGAAGTTTTGGTGGCGGAAATAGTGGCGGTGGAAGTAGAGGTGGTGGAAGAAGATAAAAATAAATTTTAAACTTATAGCACCACACAAATAATATTGCGTGGTGCTTTTTTATAAAAAAAATGAACTTTTAAAATAAAAAAAATGAAAAAAATATTTTTTGCAATAAGCATGGTTTTAATTTCAAATTTAAGTGTAAATGCACAAGATGAAAATGATGCCCTTCGTTATAGTATGAATCCAATTTTTGGAACTGCAAGAGCGATGAGTCTTGGAGGGGCAAATGGAAGTTTGGGCGGAGATGCAACAGGAATTACCATAAATCCAGCAACATTGGGATTGTATAGAAGTAGCGAACTGACTTTTACAACAGGATTGGAAATAAAAAATAATGCTGCTACATATAATTCTAATGAAATAAATAAAAATGCAGCAAAGTTTAATTTTAACAATGTGTCGTTGATTGTTGCAGATAAAAAGCAAAATAATAATAGTAGAAAAAAAGATTGGCGTGCTATAAATTTTGCTATTGGCTACAATAGAATTGCAAATTTGAACAGCAATTTTGATTACAAAGGAATCGATAAGTCACATTCGTTAATTGAAGCTTATGCTGAAGAATTTAATAGTTTTGGAGGATTAAATGATAATGCAAAAAATTCCGTTAGCGATGGCGCTTATGCAGCATATCAAAATTATTTAATCGATAAAGATCCATTGGATTCTACAAAAGCAAAATCTTTTGTGCCAACATCTGGAGGTATAGAGCGATTGAAATCTGTAGAACAAAGTGGAAATATTGGTGAATTGTTTTTGTCTTTTGCCGGAAATTATAAAGAAAAATTAATGCTTGGAGCTACTGTTGGCTTAAATAATTTAAGATACAATAAGTCTACATTAATTTCAGAAAAAGATATGTCAGGAAATAGAGATAATGATTTTGACAATTTTAATAGTTTAGAAAATTTAACTACAACAGGAACTGGAATAAATTTAAAATTAGGTGCAGTATTAAGAGCAAATGATTATTTGCGATTTGGATTGGCTTTTCATACCCCAACTAGTTCTTTTTTAAATGATCAAAGTACATTTTTTATGAATTCAAATACGGATTCTTTATTGATTAGAAGTGGTGTTTCATCTGACGGAAAAACATCATATTCTACAGAACAAGCCTTGGTTTATGATTATACTTTTTCAACACCTATGAAAACAATTTTTAGTGGAACAGCCTTATTTGGCAAAAAAGGATTTTTGACTGGAGATGTAGAAATTGTAAATTATGAAATGATGCGTTATCGCTTTACTGGAAATTCGTTGGAGGCAACTTCTAGAAATAATGTAATAAAAAATGTATATAAGACTGCCGTGAATTATAGAGTTGGTGCTGAAATTAATTTAAGTCAAATTCAATTACGAGCAGGTGCTGCATATTATGGAAGTCCTTTCGAATCTACTAATGAAAATAATGGTGGTCGATTAAATTTAAGTACAGGTTTGGGATATAGAGTAAAATCTTGGTATATAGATTGTGCATTTGTTTATGGACAACAAAATTTTCAAGATTTGCCTTTTGTATTAAATAATATGACTGTTGCTTCGGCTAATATTTCGCAAAAAACACACAATGCTGTGGTGACACTTGGATTTAAATTTTAAAATCAAAATTAAATTTTATAAAAAAAGTACTTCATCGTTATGAAGTACTTTTTTGTTGATTTTAAAATAATATTAAAGTTGGTTTAATACAATTGTACATATATTGAAATAATTTTTATAACCAACATGTACTTTTCTATAAATGTTTTAAGTTAATTTCATTTGAATAAATAATATTCTAGCTGTATTTTAGCGATTCAAAATATTATATGATAAAATATTTCATTCTATTAGTTATTTCTTTATTTATAAATAAAATTTCAGTTGCGCAAGATTTTAAAAAGGATAGTGCAACTATCAAGCACATGTCCAACTATATTTTAAATAATGCAAGTTGCTATGAAGATTTACGATATATGTGTAAGCAAATTGGCACAAGATTGACAGGTTCTACTCAAGCAGAACAAGCTGTTTTGTGGGCAAAAAAAACATTAATTGAAGCTGGTTGTGATAATGTTTTTTTACAGCCTGTGATGGTGCCACATTGGATAAGAGGAGAAGAAAAAGCAGAAGTTATTGTTGATGGTAAAAGAACAAATATGCTCATTACATCGTTGGGAAATGCTGTGGGTACTGGAAATAAAGGCTTAGAGGCAAAATTAATCATGGTGAATTCGATGGATGAATTTAAATTACTAACTGAGAAAGATGTAAAAGGTAAAATTGTTTTTTTTAATCATCGATTTATTCAAAGTAATGTAAACACATTTGAAAGTTATGGACCATGTGTTTATTATCGTTGGGCTGCACCTAGTGAAGCTGCAAAGTTAGGTGCAATTGCAACTGTTATTCGTTCAGTTTCTTCTGCTTATGATGATAAACCTCATACAGGAGCTTTGCATTACAATTCAAAATATCCTGCAATTCCTGCAGTTGCAATTTCAAATGTGGATGCTGATAATTTAGAAAGATTAATGCTGCTTCGCAAAAAAGTTTCTTTTTATGTGCGAACAACTTGCGAAATGTTGAATGATGTTTTATCCTATAATGTAGTTGGTGAAATATATGGAACTGAATTGCCCAAAGAAATAATTGTATTTGGAGGACATTTAGATAGTTGGGATATGGGTGAAGGTGCACATGATGATGGAGCAGGTGTTGTACAAAGTATAGAAGTGCTGAGAACATTTAAAAAAACAAAAACTAGACCCAAAAGAACGATAAGGGCTGTATTATTTATGAATGAAGAAAATGGTTTAAAAGGCGCATTGGAATATGCAAAACAAGCAAAAGAAAAAAGTGAACATCATATATTAGCTATTGAAAGTGATGCAGGAGGAGCAACACCTTATGGATTTTCGATGAATATGGATATTGAAAAACGGAATAAGGTAAAATCTTGGAGAAATTTATTTTCACCATATAATATTTATAATTTTGAAAAAGATGGAGGCGGAGCTGATATTGGACCGCTTCAACGTCAATTTGGAACACCAGTAATGGGGTTGATGCCCGACGGACAACGCTATTTTGATATGCATCATAGTGCTAATGATGTTTTTGAAAATGTACATCGAAGAGAATTATGCATGGGCGCTGTGGCAATGACCATGATGGTTTATTTGGTAAGTGAATATGGATTGGAATAATTTTTTTATACTTATTAAATTTAAAAAATCTTCTAAATAAATTTCCATAAGTTTCAAGTATCTTTATTTTTTTAATTTAAAATTTTGAAATCAACACACTTAGAAAACGTAAAAATCGAATTTGAAAAAAATCGAAAGAATGAACAAATAATTTCGATAGAACAATTGCCATTGGCAGGTTCTGAAAGAATTTATTTTAGATTAACTTCAATTGAAAAGAATTATATAGCCACATTTAGTAATAACACTATTGAAAATATTCAATTTATTGAATGGGCTAAATTATTTCATTTAAATAAAATTCCTGTACCGGAAATTTATTTTTTTAATAATGATAAATCTATTTATTTTCAAGAAGATGTTGGTGTGGTTTCATTA
>JAGNRR010000087.1 GCA_017988595.1 Chitinophagaceae bacterium | reverse complement strand
ATTCATTTTCCCAATCAGTTGCTGTTTTATCAATTAATATTTTACTTAATTCTAATGAAAGCGGAGTTACATATTTATTAAATGTATCCTTATTAATCGCTTTAAAATCTATTCTTAAATCAAATTGCGGAATGGTACATGAAAGCAATGCACCATCTTCGCTATAAATATTTCCACGTTCTGCCTCAATTTCTTCTTCAACTAAATATTTTTTTGCTGCTTGTTCTCTTAAATTTTTACCATCTTTTACATAAACCATCGTTCCTTTAGCAAGAATCATAATGCCAAACAAGCACATTCCTAAAAAGGAAATGTACACGCGCAGTCTTATTTCTTTACTAATACTCATTTGTTTAATTTTTTATTTTCTTTTCATTATTGTTATTCAATTCAATTCGTTGTGGTGGATTTAATAAAACTTGCAAACCTTGTTCACTTGCTTTTTTTGCCAACTCACTTTCTTTTGTTAAAAACATCCATTTCGATGTTTCATCAATGTGTTTCCAACGAAGTTCTTTTAACTCTACACTTAATTTATTTATTTGTCTTATTGTACTTTCAGATTGATGATTTATCCAAATACTAAACAATGCAAAAAATGTAACAAACAAAATAGTTGGCATATTCTTCAAAATGCCAGAATAGCCTATGTCGTGAAGATATTCACGCCAGTTTCTATTATTATTATTTATTATTTTTGCCATTTATTTTTTTGTTTTACTTAATTTATTCTTTCTGCAACTCTAAGTTTTGCACTTCTTGAACGATTATTTTTTTTCAATTCTTCTTTGCCTGCTTCAATGGGTTTAAAAATTTTTAGTTTAAAACCCTCTTTATCTTCTTTGTTATTCTTCATCTTTCTTCCTAAAAATTTTTCTTCCTCCGTCCACATCTCTGTTGTTTTTCCAAAAGATTGAAAACATTGTTTCACAATTCTATCTTCTAAAGAATGAAAAGTAATAATTGCAATTCGCCCTCCTACACTCAACATTGGAATCATTTCTTTTAAAAATGTTTCCAAAACACCCAGTTCATCATTCACTTCTATTCGTAATGCTTGAAAAACTTGAGCAAAATATTTATTCGGATTTCCTTTTACTATTTTACTTAGTGTTTGCTTAAACTCTTCAATGGTTTCTATGGCTTTAAATTTTCTAGCTTCAACAATTGTTTTTGCCAACGTTTTTGAATTAGTTACTTCGCCATACTTTTCAAAAATTAAATGCAACTGTTCTTCTGAATAATTTTTAATAATATCAGCAGCGCAAAAATTTTGCCTTGTATCCATTCTCATATCTAATGGCGCATCAAAACGAATCGAAAATCCTCTTTCTGCTGTGTCGAACTGATGTGAACTCACTCCCAAATCTGCCAAAATTCCTTGCACATTTTTAAAACCATGCAAGCGAACAAATCTTGAAGCGTATTTAAAATTTTCTCGAATAAAAATTACATCGTTTCCTATTTTACTATTCTTCAACGCATCTTCATCTTGATCAAACACGAGAAGTTTTCCATTGCTTCCAAGTTGTTTTAAAATCATCGAAGCATGTCCGCCACCGCCAAAAGTTGCATCAACATAACATCCATTTTTTTGAATATTTAATTGCTCAATACTTTCATGTAAAAGAACTGCTTGATGATAAAATGCATTTTCATTTATTTTATCGTCCTCGTTTTTTATTTTATTTTCCATCAAACTTTATTTGTCTAAAGGATTTAAAAAATCATTTCCCAACACTTCGCCCGCCAAATCATTCAAGTCTAAAATATCTTCTGCAGTTTGTTTTTTATACGTTGCTGCATCCCACATCTCCACTTTGTTTATTTGTGCCGAAAAAGTTACATTTTTATCCATGCCTGCAAATTCAATCATGTTTTTGGGCAATAAAATTCTGCCTGCATTATCTGGTTCTAAAAAAGTAGCACCATTCAAAAAAATTCTTTTTAGCTTTCTACCTTTTTCATTAAAATCATTTATTCTATCAAAAATGGCAGCCACTTTTTCCCATTGTTTTTCAGTATACAATGTCAAACATTTATCAAAACCTCTATTCAACACAAAGCGAAGCTGCTCACTTTCGGCAAGCTGCTTTTTGTATCCCGCAGGCAGCATCAATCTGCCTTTGGCATCCAAACTCACTTCATATTCTCCTAAAAGTCCTAGCATGGGTTAAATAATATAATTTTCTCCCACAAAGTAACACATTTTACCACAATCTAACCTAATAAAACCCAAAACTAATTTATCCACAGGCTCAAGGGCAATAAAATAGGTCAATTGCTTGATATTACTGAATTTGGCTGTGCAAAAACTTACTTTTTATGTTAAATTATTGTGGAAAACCATGTGAATAGTCTAAAAACTATATGAATTAGCCTTGATAAGCTATCCTATTTGGTGCAAAATAAGTGAATTGTAAAAGTTAGAAAAAAAAAATTTATATCAATATCAAAATTAATCTAAGTGATAAATTTCCATAATATTTTCTAAAATTTTAGGGAAATCTATTTTAAGATCATTCAATTTTCCGGTTTTAATATCAAAAACCCAACCATGAACTTGCAGTCCTCTATCTCGATATGCTTTTTGCACCGCCGAAGTTTTTATTACATTCACACATTGTTCTTGAACATTCAGTTCTATCAATTTATTGTATTTTTCTTCTTCATTAGTTATCAAATCCAATTCGTTTTTATGAATCCTAAAAACATCTCTAATATTTCTTAACCAAGGATTTAACAAGCCTAAATCTGCACTTTGCATCGCTGCTTTTACACCACCACAGCCATAATGTCCACAAACAATAACCTGTTCTACTTTTAAGTGTCTTACTGCATATTCAATTACAGACATCACATTCATATCAATACTTACTACCATATTTGCAATATTTCGATGTACAAAAACTTCGCCTGGTGCTGTTCCCATAATTTCTTCGGCAGTAACTCTACTGTCCGAGCAACCAATATATAAAAAATGAGGCTCTTGACCACTTGCTAATTCTTGAAAATAATTAGGATTAATTGCTAATTTTTCGCTTATCCATTTCTCATTATTTTTTGTAATTTCTGTAAAATTCATTTGTTGATTTTTATCAAAAGTATTGAAAAAAAAAATCATTCTTGGTTCTTTTATTTTTCAATAAAATGAAATTAATAATTTAATAAATATCTTTGGGTTTGTGCCAAAATACGAAAACGATTTTTTGAATACACCTATAGAATATTTAAAAGGTGTAGGGCCGTTAAAAGGTGATATGCTTCGTAAAGAATTGAGCATCACCTGTTTTGGCGATTTAATTTTCTTTTTTCCATTTCGATATGTTGATAAAAGCAAAATTGAAAAAATTTCAAACCTCACTGCCAATGAAGGTTTTGTGCAATTAAAAGGCAAAATAAATTTTTATGAAATTCTTGGCGAAGGCAGAGCCAAAAGACTTTCGGCTTTTTTTAATGACGGTAGCGGCGAAATAGAATTGGTTTGGTTTAGAGGCTATAATTGGATTGAAAAAATAATAAACACAGGCGATGTCTTTTTAATTTTTGGTAAAGCATCTTCGTTTAATGGAAAATTAAACATCAGCCATCCTGAAATAGAAAAAGTTGAATCGGAGACGCCAAATCATTTACCTAGTTTTGAAGCGGTATATTCAAGCACCGAGAAGCTAAAAGCTAAAAACCTGGGAGGGAAAAATTTTTCTAAATTAGTAAAACAATGTTTTACTCAAATTGACAAGCGAAGTATAGAAGAAAATTTACCACAACCACTTCTTGAACATTTTAAATTAATGTCAAGATTTGATGCCATTTCTCAAATTCATTTTCCTACAAGCCATGAAGAGCAACATTTGGCTAGGCAACGATTAAAATTTGAAGAATTGTTTTTGATGCAAATAAATATTTGCAAACAAAAATTAAATCACAAAAAAAGTCAAGGCTTTGTATTTCAAAAAGTAGGCAATTTTTTTAATACCTTTTACAAAAATCATTTACCCTTTGAACTTACCGATGATCAAAAAAAAGTTATTCGAGAAGTTAGGGAAAATACTGCTAATGGATTTCAAATGAATAGATTATTGCAAGGCGATGTGGGAAGCGGCAAAACTATTGTGGCTTTGCTTTGTATGCTATTAGCATTAGATAATGGTTTTCAAACTTGTTTAATGGCACCTACTGAAATTTTAGCACAGCAACATGCACAAAGTATAAAAAAAATGCTACAACAGTTGGATATCAACATTGCACTTTTCACGGGAAGTGTAAAAGGAAAAGATCGAAAAAAAATTTTAACTGATTTGGAAAACGGCGAAATAAATATTGTGATTGGTACACATGCATTGATTGAAGATACCGTAGTTTTTAAAAATTTGGGTTTAGCAATTGTAGATGAACAACATCGTTTTGGTGTGGCACAACGATCTAAAATGTGGAAGAAAAATGTTTTACCGCCACATATTTTAGTAATGACCGCAACACCAATTCCAAGAACTTTGGCAATGACCACTTATGGCGAATTGGAAACCAGCACAATAAAACATTTACCGCCAGGCAGAAAAGAAATAAAAACGGTACATCGAACAGATAAATATCGTCCTTTGGTTATGGATTTTTTGAAAGCCGAGATTTTAAAAGGTCGCCAAGCATATATTGTTTATCCTTTAATAGAAGAAAGTGAAAAACTGGATTACGAAAGTTTAATGGCAGGATTTAGCGATGTGGTTCAATATTTTCCTGAGCCAAAATACAAAGTGGCGATGGTGCATGGCAAACAAGATCTGGCGCAGCGAGAAGCAAACATGCAAGGTTTTATAAAAGGCGAAGCACAAATTTTGGTAGCCACTACGGTAATTGAAGTTGGTGTGGATGTGCCAAATTCATCAGTTATGCTTATAGAAAGTGCTGAACGATTTGGACTATCGCAATTGCATCAACTTCGAGGAAGAGTTGGTCGTGGAGCAGAAGCTAGTTTTTGTATTTTAATGACGAGCAATAAACTCAGCGAAACTGCTCGAGATCGAATTCATACGATGGTAACAGAAAGTAGCGGTTTTGCAATTAGCGAAAAAGATTTAGAACTTCGAGGACCTGGCGATATTGAAGGCACAAGACAAAGCGGAGCATTGGATTTAAAAATTGCTGATCTTGTAAAAGATGTAGACTTGATGGAAAAAACACGACATGCGGCTTTGGCAATTTTAAATGTTGATCCACAACTGGATAGAGAAGAAAATCAATGTTTGAAAAAATATTTGATGCTTCGCAAAGATAAAATGCTATGGAGTAAAATTTCGTAAATGAAAAAAGAAAAATTATGAAAGAAAAACTTACTGGAGGAATGACAATGAATGAATTTCTATTTCATAAAAACAGATTAGAAGTTTATCATAAAGCAATTAAAAATAAAGACTTAAAAAAAGCAATTAAAATTTTAAAAGAAATTGGTTTTGATGAAAAAGATGCTTTATTACAAGCATCTGAAAATATAAATGATAAAGGAATAATATATAATATAATCTCTGGCTTATTTCATAGTTTAACAAACTATAAATTTCAAAAATAATACTGTTAAAACTAAAACAGGCAATACAAATTTGTATTGCCTATAAAATTTTAAAACAAATTTTATTATTTGAGCTCAGCCAACTTTTTTTTCAACTCAGCAAGTTTTGCTTTTTCGCTTTCCCAAGTGGCTTTATCTTTTTCTTGGTCTTTAACATTTTGAGCCATTTTTTCTTCAATATTTTTTTTGTCTTCAGCTAAAGATTTTGCTTCTTTTAATTCATCTTCATATTTGCTTGCGGCTTTTGAAGTTGTTTTTTCTTGACTTTCTATTTCTTCTTGTGCGCTTACTTTTTTTGCTTCTAATACTAAGCCATCCATAAAGTTTTTTATTGCTAACATTTGATCGGGTTGAGCTTCAGGATTCATAAAATTATCATAACCTTTAGACGCTAACATGTAAACAGAACTTTTATCTTTTCGTCCATCGATTCTATAGTACAAATCCATTTTTTCTTGTGAAAACTGTGTAATTAATTTTTCTTTATATACTCTAAAACCACCTTTTTCTTTGCTCGATTTTCCTAAATCTAATTTCTCAATTTGATTCTCAAAAGCTTTTGTAATAATACTTTCAGAAAAATCATAATCAGCTTTTACACAAGGTTGTACTACTTTGTTTATTTCAATATTTGAAAAAACAGCCTGTTGAGAAAAAGCAAAAAATGGAACTGCTAGAAATAATGTAGTAAGTAATCTTTTCATAATTTATTAATTTTATTTTTAAAAATACATCGTTTTTTATTAAAAATATAATCATTGAAACTAAAAAAACAATTATTTTACTTTTAACATCATAAATTATTAACTATACAATTCAAAAAAGTTATCTTTACATTCTTAAAAAAAGGTTTTGAGTATAAAAAAATTAGCAGGACAAACGCTTTGGTATGGACTGCCTAGTATAGCCACTAGATTTATTGGTTATATTTTAAATTTTTCATTGATATTTATTTACCAAGCTGTAAATACTGCCGACCTTACTCAAATCTATGCTATTTTTCCATTCTTAAATATCCTGTTTACGTATGGTATTGAAACAAGTTATTTTCGTTTTATTCAACAAAAAGACAAAAATGTATTATTCAACACATTAAGTATATCCATCATTTTTAGTACCATTTTATTTACTGCATTGCTTTTCATTTTTCAACAACCAATAGTAGAATTTACTGCCATGCAAGACAATCCAAAATTTATCACTTGGATGGCAATTATTGTTTTCTTAGACACACTTTCTGCTTTGCCTTTTGCAAAACTTAGACAAGAAGAACGACCAAAAAAATATGCTTTTATAAAATTAATTGGTATTGTGATAAACGTACTTTTTGTGTTTTGGTTTATCGGGATTTGTCCAAATTTGGCAAGCAAAAATCCAAACTCAATATTATTATTTTTGTACAATAAAGACATTGGCATTGGATATTATTTGATTGGAAACATAATTGGTTCTGCACTTACTCTTCTTTTACTTTTTGGTGAAATGAAAAATTTTAAATTTCAATTTGACAAAAAACTTTGGCAAGAAGTAATGAAATATGCATTTCCATTGATCATCGTTGGTCTTGGCGGAATGATAAATGACATGCTTAGCCGTTTGGTTTTTCAACATGTAACTACTTTGCCAACTGCTGAAGCCAAAAGAGAATTAGGGATTTTTGCTGCCAATTATCGTTTGGCGGTTTTGATTACAATTTTTATACAAATGTTTCGAATGGCAGCAGAACCATTTTTTTTCAATCAATCAAAAAATAAAAATGCACCAGAAACCTATGCTCGGGTGATGAATATGTTTGTTATTGCATGTTCATTTATGTTCTTGTTTATAGGATTATATCTTGATGTATTTAAAGAAATCATGACATTGAAATATAAAGAATATGGAGAAGGCATTGAAATTGTTCCAATTTTGGCAATGGGATCTGTGTTTTTAGGCATTTATTACAATCTTTCTATTTGGTATAAATTGACAAACAAAAATTGGTATGGCGCTATAATTACATTGATAGGCGCATTAGTTACTATTATTTTAAACATTATATGGATTCCAAAATATGGCTATGTCGGATCGGCATGGGCAACATTTATTTGCTATTTATTGATGATGTTGATTAGTTATTTTTGGGGGCAGAAATATTTTTCGGTTCCTTATAATATAAAAAAAATAGCTTTATATATCAGTTTAATTTCTTTGTTCACTTTAATTTCAATTTTTGTAAATCCAAATTTCAATTCTATATTTATAAAAGTATGTTTTAGCACATTCCTCTTTTTAATTTATTTATTATTTGTACTAAAAAACGAAAAAGAAGAATTTAACAAACTGCCCATCATCGGAAAATATTTAAAATAAAAAAAATGTCTAGTA
>JAGNRR010000003.1 GCA_017988595.1 Chitinophagaceae bacterium | reverse complement strand
AACTAGGATCATTGATACTACAAGTACTAAAATACACCAATATTTTTTCTTTATTAATTTGAATACTTTTTTCTAAAAGATTTATTTCTTTAATGTATTCATCAGTATTTGCATTTTTGGAGTTTGAAACACCAGATGCAAATATTAGAAAATTATCATCTTTTAAATAATTTAAAAATTTTTTTGCAATAAGCCCATTTCCTACTAACATAACTTTAAATTACAGCAAAATAAGTACTTTTATTAAATCTTAACACGTAAATTATAAATTCATTTTAAATAAATAAAAGATTTTATAAAAAAAAGTATCTTTGAAACGTTTATGGGAAATTTAAAATTGAAATTAAAAAATATTTTATTTAATAATAAAAATCAAAATTTAAAAGAAAAATATGCAGATATTGATAGTGCACATTTTTGGGATTTGTATAAGTTGTGTAAACCTTTTACAATGACATCTGTAGAAAGAATGTTTGCATTATATAATGCTACAAATTATGTATTGGATAATAATATCGAAGGAGATTTTGTAGAATGTGGCGTTTGGCGAGGCGGCAGTGCCATGATGGTTGCATATATTTTAAAAAATAGAAATGTATTGGATCGAAAAATTTATTTATATGATACCTATGAAGGCATGAGTGAGCCAACAGAATTTGATAAGACTTTTGATGGTTCTTCTGCAAAAAATCTTTTAATGCAATCTAAAAATAAAGAAACAGCTATTATTTGGTGCTTAGCTTCGCTCGAAGATGTGCAACAAAATTTAAGATTAACAGGATATACAGAAGACAATATTTTTTATATAAAAGGAAAAGTGGAAGACACTATAACAAGTAAATCTCCTATTCATAACATTGCATTGCTAAGACTTGATACTGATTGGTATGAATCTACAAAACATGAATTAGAATATTATTATCCAAAGCTCCAAAAAAACGGCATTTTAATCATCGATGATTTTGGGCATTGGGAAGGTTGCAAAAAAGCAGTTGTAGAATATTTTAAAAAAAATAATATTACTATGCTGCTACAACGAATTGATTATACAGGACGATTGGCAATAAAAAATTAAATTTTACTAATGCACACACCAAAATTTCCTCATTTTGCTAATTTCGATGCTTTTATCATTCGAAATGAAATAAATGCTTCTATCAACTCGCTGAAACATAATCTATCTGGTCGTTTGCTGGATGTGGGTTGTGGCAGAATGCCCTATAAAGACGAAATTTTAAATTCCACAACAGTTACTGAATATATTGGTCTAGATATTGAAAATCCTATTTATAACGATGATATTTTCAAGCCTGATGTTTTTTGGGATGGGTTAAAAATTCCGTTTGAAGATAATACTTTTGACTCCATAATTCTTTTTGAAGTGCTTGAACACACTGATTTTCCTGAGCAAATTATTAGCGAATGTTTTAGGGTTTTAAAACCAAAAGGAAAGCTATTGTTTTCGGTTCCTTTTATATTTTATTATCATGATACGCCTCACGATTTTAACAGATATACTTTTTATAAATTAAAAAGCATGTTTGAAAAAAACAATTTCAACATCAAAACTATTTTTGGTTATGGAAATTGGAATACCACCTTGGCGCATTTTTGGGCGCTTTGGATAAAAAGAAGTGCACTTCCAAAATTTATTCGTTTTGGATTATATCTATTAAGTCTTCCATTGTATTTATTGCTTTATAAAAAAGGGATTCAAAACACTACTTTTAAAACATTAGATATTTGTATTGGTCATTTTGGATTGGTAGAAAAATAAAATTATATAGATTTTTATTACCGGTAGTGAAATGAATTAACAGACATTAAAATTGTTTTATTTATTTCAATTATAATTGTAACTTTAATGATTAATTTATTTTTTTCATGAAAAAATCATCACTTCTTTTTGTTTTAATATTTATAGTATTACAATCTATACATGCTCAAGTTAATTTAACACAAGGACTTGTTGGGCATTGGAATTTTATTGGCAATGCAAATGATGTAAGTGGCAATAATAACAATGGAACAGTAAATGGTGCTAATTTAACATTTGACAAAGCTGGAAATCCTAATAGCGCTTATTATTTTAATGGTGTTTCCGATTTTATTGAAGTTGCAAATTCTGCTTCGCTTAATTTTAGTTCTACTAATGACAGTTTTACATTATACGCTTTAGTAAAACCTCAAGGATACAATCAAGGTACTTGTCACGGAAACTCAATAATAGAAAAAAGTAATACCGATTTTGCTAATGGTTATGGAATAAGATTTTCAGATGCACCTTTTACAGTAAATCAAAATTGTGTTATACCTGTTCCCGATACTGCTCATCATAATTTTCAACTTCATAGAAATAACAATACTACCGCTTTTGTAAATGCATATACACCTTATGTTGTAACAAATACTTGGTTTTGTTTAGTAGCAACAAACACAGCAGACACTGTTAAATTTTATATTAATGGTGCTTTAGTTTATACAAATGCTGGTGATGGCAATTTATCAAACAGCCCAAGCAATTTGTTTTTTGGCAAAAAAAATTGGGCTTCATATCCATATCACTATAATGGTGTAATTGATGAAATTAGAATTTACAATAGGGTTATTAATACCGATGAAATAGATTCTCTATGCAATGTTCCACAAATATTTGATACTGTTTCAGCCAACTTCAACCATTCCTACCCGCAAGTTTGCGATTCTACATTTGTACAATTTAATGATTTATCTTTTGCAATAAACTCTACTATTACAAATTGGAATTGGGATTTTGGCGACGGAAACACTTCTACATTACAAAATCCGACTCACAATTATTCAACTGCTGGTAATTATTTAGTTCGATTAATTGTAACAAATAATTTTAGCCACAACGACACTTTTACATTAAATGTTATAGCTATAAACAATGCACCAAATGTTACTGCAATTGCAAATCCAACTCAAGTTTGTGCTGGACAACCTACAACACTTACAGCCGCTGGAGCACAAAGTTATGTTTGGACAGGAAGCGTAATAAATGGAGTGCCGTTTGTGCCAACAAGTTCTAACTCTTATATTGTCATTGGAACAGATGCCAAAGGTTGCACAAATTCAGCAGTAGTATCAATTGTGGTTGTTCCACCAATTCAAATAACAGTAATTCCTGCAAATCCACTTTTGTGTTTAGGTGATAGTATACAATTAATAGCAAGTGGTGCTTCTACATATACTTGGTTGCCCAATTACGCTTTAAATACCGTAACTGGCAATTCAGTTTGGGCAAAACCAACTACTTCAACAATTTATACCATTACTGGAACTGATAACGGATGTGAAGGAACAAAAACTGTTTTAGTAGATGTAATCACAGATCCAAAATTAATATTAAGCAAAAGCAATGATGTAAATTGTGATAATAAAACCATACAACTTTCTGTATCAGGTGCTACAGATTATAGTTGGTCGCCTTCAAATTTATGCAGCACTCCTTTAAGCAATACTACTAATGCTACTATAAATAAAACTACAACATTTACCGTAATTGGAAAAGTAGGAAATTGCGAAAGCATTGATTCAATAACTGTAAATTATTACAACAACAGCGAATCTGGAATTTTTATTCCAAATGCATTTTCGCCAAATGGCGACGGAAAAAATGATTGTTGGGGCGTACAAGCATTTGGAAATTATAAATCCTATTTTTTAACTATTTATAATCGTTGGGGGATGCCTGTTTTTGAATCCACAAATCCTGCAGACTGCTGGAATGGAAATTATAGAAGAGAAAAACAAAATGTAGATACCTATTTTTATTATTTAGAAGCCGAAACAGAATGTGGAAATATTTTGCGCAAGGGAGACATTCTGCTGATAAGATAAAAAGTAAAAATCTTTTCCTGCTTTTTTCATAAATTTACATTCCGATGGGAATAATAAAAAGGCAAGGCTTAAAAGGAAGCATCGTTAATTATGTTGGCGTAATTGTTGGCGTGGTGTTTTTCAATTTTATTTTTCCGCATTTGGTATCTGAGGAGCATTTGGGCTTAATAAATTTATTGCGAAATTTAACCTATGTGCTTGGAGCTATTCCCACTCTTGGTCTTGCACACGTTTTATTAAACCATTTTAATCAATGGAAAAATACCGAAAAAGAAAATGGCTACAACACATTTGCATTAATCAGCACAAGTATTGCATTGTTCTTGTTTTCTTTAGGATATATTTTATTTAAAAAAGAAATTATTGCTTTTTACGAAAGTCAATCCCCGCTTTTTGCCAATTATTTTTATAGCGTTATTCCATTAATTATTATTTTTACTTATACTCAATATTTCGAACTTTTTAGTCTTGTAAAATACCGTGCAGCAGTGCCCGCATTTCTTCGAGAAGTGCTGGGAAGAATTATTTTAATTTTTGTTTTTTATCTTTTTGCTTATCATTTTATTTCATTAAATGGATTAGTTTGGGGATTGCTCATTTCATTTCTTATTCCTGGCTTAGTTTTATTGATTTATAATTTTAAAGTCTTGAAATTTAAATTTCAATCGGCAGCTTATTATTATAAAAATAATATTGACTTAATTAAAGAACTTAAATACGGCGGTGCAATTTATTTGTTACTCATCTTCGGCAACCTCTCCAATTTTATGGACGGCATACTTTTGCCAATGTATTTAGGTCTTGGCACATTGGGTATTTATACACCCTCATTGGTTTTGGGGCAAATGATTCAAATTCCCTATCGAGCTATTTCTTTAATTTCAATTCCAGTTATTAGAGATGCATTATCAAATAACGACATTAAAAAAGTAGAAATTCTAAATAAAGATTTGGCCATTAATTTATTTCTTATCAGCTGTTTTTTGTTTGTGCTTTTAGTTGGAAACATAGATGGCATTTTTGGATTAATACCATTAAAATATGGCGCAGCAAAAAATGTACTCATCATCATTGCTTTTGGCAGATTGCTAGATATGGCATTTGGGTTAAACACAGAAATCATTACTTACTCCGAAAATTATTCTTTTATGATTTGGCTTTCGGGCGTTTTTGTTGTTATGACACTTGTCTTAAACCTCATTTTGATTCCAACATATGGAATGAATGGAGCTGCAACAGCCATTACCATTTCGCTTATTGTTTATAATATTTTTAAAACAAGTTATATTTATTTTAAATATAAATTTCATTGCTTTAGCAAATTTTATATTCATATTATTTTCATTTCCATTTTTATATTATTCTTGAATTATTTTATTCCCTATCTAACTATTATTAACAATCATATGTTTATCAATTCACTGTTGAATATAATTTTGAAAAGTATAATATTGGGAACACTTTTTATTTTGCCCGTTTATTATTTTAAAATTTCAATTGATTTTAATGACTTTATAAAACTAATTCTCAGCGGAAAAATTTTTAAAGGGGGGCATAAAATGGAAGAACTTTAATCTGTAATTAAATCCACCATTTTTTTTGCATTTAAACTTGATAAGGCAACACCCATTCCGCCGCATCTAATTGCTGCATAAACATGAGGTTCAATTTTTTCTATCAACGGTTTTTTACTTTCGCCAAATGCCATTATTCCACTCCACGAATAATCGATTTCGAATGGAGTATTAGGCAAAATATCTTCATTTAGTTTTAATTTTAATTGCTTAATAATTTTTTCATTTTCACTAAATTCATCAGTTTCTTCAGTTGTGAAATCAAGATTTCTGCCGCCACCAAACAAAATTCGTCCATCTAGTTCTCTAAAATAAAAATAGCCTTTATCCATATGAAAAATTCCTTTTATATTTAAATTTTCAATTAGTTTTGTAATTAACACCTGACCTCTGCCGGGCTTCAAATCTATATTTGGCAGTAATTTTTTTGAAAACGCATTGGTACAAATCAACAAATTTTTACATTTAATTTCAAACGTATTAAAATGATCTTTCATTAAAACAGTAACATTATTTTGCGTAGCATTAAAATCTTTTACACTACAACCATAGGCAATTTCAATATTCAACTCTTGAATTTTTTTTCGCAATGCGATTAATAATTTCCCCGTATTCAATTCGCCTTCATTATTATTTTTAATTAATGAAAAACACGATGATGAAAATCCAAAATCTTTTATTCTTTCGTTCGCTATTTCAAAACTATTTTTTTTAATTATCGGAAACAAAAGTTCATTAAGATAAGAAATTTTATCCAGCACATTTATTTCATTCTCGCCAACCCATTCATAACTTCCATTCTCTTGATAACCAATTTCATCATCACCCAAAATTTCACGCATTAATTCCAACCCAATTTTTCTATCTTGATATAATGCCACCACATCTTTTTCTTGTTCATTTTGTAAATTATCCAGCAATTCACTTACAGAACCCATACAAGCAAAACCTGCATTTCTGCTCGATGCTGCTGAAGAGAAATAACTTTTTTCAACAATTAAAATCTTATCTTTTGGAAATTTTTTTCTTAGAAAATAAGCAGTAAAGAGTCCTGTAAGTCCTCCACCTACAATTAAATGAGCTGTGTTTGCAAAACTAGTTTTTTCCCAATAGCTTAACATAAATATGTTTATTTAATTTATTTCACTTTCAAGTATTTCAATAATATCCTCGGGTTTCATTGTTCGCCAATTATCCAATTCATTTATAAAAACATAATTTGGAATTTGACTTGTGTTAATTTCTTCTTGCATCACTTGGGTAATGTTCAAAAAACTAATCCAGCCATTGTTATCACAAATATCTTCACGCCATTCTTCATAATAAGATGCATCATCGGCAAAAAAGTTTAAAACATTTTCGCAAATCAAAACATACTTGTATATTTTTTTGGCAATCATCAAGTCTATTAAATTTCGTTTTAATAACATGCTGTCATTTTGCAAAGCATCGTTCCATTCTCCAATCAATTCTATGATACACGAATTGGTTTCATAATCTACAAATAATATTTTAAGGTAAAGAGTAGAAGAGCCAAATTCATCCCATTGTGGATGAATATAATAATTATAAATCGTTTGAGAAAATTCAAACTCGCTATGTACTGTGCCAAAAAAAGGTGAATGTTCATCCTCTTCGGCAAGATAAAAATGTTGCCAATTATAAAAAGGTTCTATATTATGCACGCAAAGCTTGATCTAAATCATTAATAATATCTTGTACGTTTTCCAAACCAACACTCATTCTTATCAATCCATCCGAAATGCCTGAAGCTAAACGCAATTCTGGTTTTACACCAAAATGTGTAGTACTTGCTGGATGCGAAATTAACGTGTCGCATGTGCCTAATGAAACTGCCGAACTGCACATTTTTAAATTATTTATAAAATTTTTTCCTGCTTCAAATCCTCCTTTAATTTCAAAACTCATCATCGCTCCAGCATGTTTCATTTGTTTTTTGCAAAGCAAATAATGCGGATGTGTTTCTAATCCTAAATAAAAAACCTTTTCGATGTTTTGATGTGAATTTAAAAAATCCGCAACCTTTTCGGCATTTTCACAATGTCGTTGCATGCGAACCTCTAAGGTTTTAATGCCGTTGTTTAGTAAAAAAGCGTCAAATCCATTGCTGTTTGCACCAAGTAATCGATGATGTTTGGTGGCTTTGGTTTGCATAAATTCAATATCTTTTCCAATTAAAACTCCGCCAATTGCTGTGCCATGTCCATTCAAAAATTTTGTAGTAGAATGAATGATGAAATCTGCACCAAGCATAAACGGTTGTTGTAAAAAAGGTGTAGCAAATGTATTGTCGCAGGCTGTTTTGCAATTATATTTTTTTGCAATATCGCAAAGTGCTTTTATATCTACACAATTTAATGTAGGATTTGCTGGCGATTCCAAATACATTAATCCAATATTTTTTTCAGTAGAAAAGATTTTCTCAACTTCGGTTAAATTTGTCATATCTACCAAAATAGTTTCTATTCCAGCTTCTGGCATTACTTTATCTATCAATTCTTGTGTGCCACCATAAAGCGAATAATGTGAAAGTATTTTTTGTCCATTTTTTAATAATGAAAAAAACAATGTAGCTATTGCACTCATACCCGAAGCATGCAAAATTGCTTTTGCCTGCAAAGGATTTCCGTCTTCGTTTTTCAAATTATAAGTTTCAAGATCTGCAATTTTGTTTTCGCATTGTTCAATGGTTGGATTGCCAAAACGTCCATAAATAAACCCTTTTTCTTTGCCGGTAAATAAATCAATACTTTGCTCTACACTATCAAACAGATAAGTACTTGATGCATAAATTGGTGTTACATGACTTCTGTTTTCATCAGCTTTAAATCCTGCATGAATACATGTTGTGCCAAAACCATTTCCTTTTTTATTGTCGCTCATTTATTGATTTTTTGCAAAGATAAGTTTTAGAATTGAAGCATTTTTCAAATTAAAAAAATACTCCTATAGAAAATTAAAATAAAGTGAAGTATTTTTTTTAATCAATATATTTACAATTCAATGAGCTATAAACGTTATTTTTTTCACTGTGCATATTTGGGGATTAATTATCGTGGTTGGCAAACACAGCCTGATGTAATAAGTGTTCAAGAAACTATTGAACAAACATTTTCGATGTTGTTTAAGAAAAAAATTACCATAATGGGTTGCGGCAGAACAGATGCAAAAGTACATGCAAGTCAATATTTTTTTCATGTCGATTTAAAAGAATCGATTGATTTTGATTTTTTATTTGTCATCAATAAAATGTTGCCAAAAGATATTTCCATATATGACATTATTGAAGTAGAAATGAATAGACATGCTAGATTTGATGCTGTTTCTAGAACATATGATTATTTTTTGCATTCAGAAAAAAATCCTTTTTGGGATAATAGCAGTGCGCTCTACCAAGAAAAAATAAGTGGATTTGAAGAAATGAAAAAAGCTGTTTTAATTTTAAAAAACTATGAAAACTTTGAAGCGTTTTGCAAGTCGCCATTAAAACATCAAAGCACTTATTGTAAAATAATTGATGCAAAAATTGCACAAGATGACAAAGATGGAAAAATTCATTTTCAATTGACCGCCAATCGTTTTTTAAGAGGCATGATTCGATTAATCATGGGGAAATTAATTGATATTGGCAATGGCGAATTTTCGGTTCAAGAATTCGAAAATTGCTTAAAAACAAATATGCCACCAAAATTAATTTTGCCTGCACATCCACAAGGTTTGTATTTGAGTAAAATAGAATATCCTTATTTGACAAGAGAAACAAAAAACGCTTTTCCTTTTTATCTTTTATAAAAATTATGAAAAAAATTTACCTACAATATGCACTTTATAATGTTTGGACAAACAAACAACTTATACTATTAATTCAACAATTTTCGCAAGAAGAACTTGAAAAAGAACTTGGTGGCAGTTTTTCTAGTATTCAAAAAACGGTTTATCATCTTTGGATGGCAGAACAAATTTGGCTTCAAAGATTGCAATTGGCAGAAAATATTTCTTTGCCAAATGAAAACGAATCTTTTAAATCTATGATCAAAAATTGGCAACAAACATCAAAAGATTTAGTAAAATTTGTAGAAGAACTCTTTAACGATGACGGTATTGAACATCAAGTGCAATATAAAAGTATTAATAAAGAACTTTTCAAAACTTCGGTTGGCGATTGCTTACATCAAGTTTTTAATCATGCTAGTTTTCATCGAGGGCAACTTATTAACTATTGTAGAATGTTGGGAAAAACAAAAATACCCGCAACAGATTATATCGCATTTGTTAGAAGGAAATAAGAAGATTTTACGCCGAAGATTTTTTACCCAGCAAAGCGAATTTTTTTTACTTGTAACTTATAAATAAAGTTTCTTCACCACTTACAATTCTACAGATTTTATTAGACTTTAGTTGATAAAATATTTTATAATAAAATTTTAGATTTTTGCAAATTATTTTGTGAGGACGGAAGTCATTAGAAATAAATATGCAAGATTTTTACTGTTTATTTTTCGTTCCTTTTCCAAACCTATACCCAATACCATTTTCCCACCAAATAGTGTTTCTTTGATAAATGTTTTTGTATGAATACCATTTATCAAATTGGTTATTTGTTGTGCCTATAAGAAAATTGACACAGCGCAAGGTTGATGTAAAATAGATATGTTTCTTTAATTTAATATTTACATTAATTCCTAAATTAATTGCAAGACCTCCTAATTGACTATTTTTGGGATCAAAATAACCTTCATTCCACCCATTAGAGTGTTTTAATACATAATAAATTGAAGAAACTGAATGTTTGGTAGATAAACCACCTAAAACATTTACGTCCAAAATATTGGTTTTTAACATTTGTTGTGTGTATTCTGCTGATATTGCTAAACCATTCCTATATCTTATAAATAAACCATTTGCTTGTTTATTTATATTTAAATTGCTATAATCTATGGTATAAAGATTACTTGTAATTCTTATACCTTTTTTTTCTTTTTGAAAATGATACGTAAATTCTGTAGGTAAATACCAAAAATTAAAACGAAAAGGCGTATTAAAATGATAGCCTCCATAATTAAAAAAATATGCTCCTGGTATTGCAATACCAATTTGATGAGTTTGTGCAAAAAGTATATTGCATTTCATTAATAATATTAGGTAAATAATTTTCTTTTTCATTTAGATTCTATTTAAATAAGCAGAAGCTGACATATGCCAGCTTCTGCATTAAGTATTTATTCTTTAATAAATTTAATGGTTTGATAATTAGTCCCTTTTTGCACCCACAATATATATTCGCCATTTGCTAAGTTACTTATGTTTATTTCGTCAGGCAAATTTAATCCATGGTTTGTGTCCCACAATCCCAAAAACAACCATACAAACCTTTATTTTTCCTTTCATCCTTTTAGGGTTTATTTAGTCCTTTTATTTTAAGTATATTTGTTACTTAAAATTTAAAAATCGATGAAAAAATTAGTTGTTCTTGGACTTGCTACACTTTGCGGATGGAATGCCATTGCACAAAATAGTGGCACCAACATTAAATTTGAAGAGTACAAATTATCTAACGGTTTGCATGTTATTCTTCACGAAGATCATACCACACCTACAGTTGCCATTTCGGTTTTGTATCATGTGGGGTCAAAAAACGAAGATGAAAAACGCACTGGCTTTGCCCATTTTTTTGAACATTTATTGTTTGAAGGAACTGAAAACATTAAACGTGGCGAATACATGAAATTGGTTCAAAACTCTGGTGGTGTTATCAACGCAAATACTTCTTTCGATAGAACATTTTATTTCGAAACTTTACCTTCAAATAAATTAGAACAAGGTCTTTGGATGGAAAGCGAAAGAATGCTTCATGCAAAAATTGATGATATTGGTTTGGAAACACAACGAAAAGTGGTGAAAGAAGAAAAAAAACAACGTTATGAAAACACACCATATGGTCGTTTGTTAGAGCAAATATTTGCAAATTCTTATACAAAACATCCATATCGCTGGACACCAATTGGGGAAGCACAATATATTGATAATGCTACCTTGCCAGAATTTATAGATTTTTATAAAACATTTTATGTGCCAAACAATGCTACACTTTCTATAGGTGGCGATTTGAATATTGCTGAAGCTAAAGTTTGGATTGAAAAATATTTTGGAACGATTCCAAAAGGTACAAAAGAAATTCCTCGCCCTACAATTGTAGAACCTGCTCAAACTGTTGAAAAAAGAGTAAATTTTTACGATAAAGTACAATTGCCAGCCGTAGTTTTTGCATATCATGCGCCATCTCAAGGCACTCCAGATGCTTATGCGTTGGAAATGTTAGCAAATATTTTATCTACAGGAAAAAGCTCTCGATTGCAAAAAGAAGTTGTAGATAAAGAACAAAAAGCTATAGCTGCAGGTGCATTTAATTTACCTACAGAAGACCCAGGATTAGTAATGATGTTTGGAATTGCAAACATGGGAGTGAGTGCTGAAGATTTAGAAAAATCGATGAACGAACAAGTGGAATTGATTACTAAAAATCCAATTTCGCAAGATGAATTGACTAAAGTAAAAAATAGCATGGAAAATGATTTTGTAACTAAAAATCAACGAGTGTTAGGAATTGTGGAAACTCTTGCAGACTATCATGTTTACTATGGCGATGCCAATCTGATAAACACAGAGTTGGAAAGATATAATAAAGTTACTATTGCAGATATGCAAGCAGCAGCAAAAAAATATTTTCGACCAGAAAACAGAACGGTTCTTTATTATTTACCAGAAAGTCAAAAAAAATAAATTCTAAATTAATTAAATAAAAATATTTAAACATGAAAAAATTAATATTATTAGCAGCAAGCAGCCTTTTATTTAGCTGGGCAAGCTTTGCACAAAATACAACAAAATTAGACAGAAGTATTAGACCAAAACCAGGTCCAGCACCTACTGTAAATATTGGCAACGCAGAATCTTTTACAGCTTCAAACGGCATGAAAGTTTTTGTGGTTCAAAATAACAAACTTCCAATAGTTTCTTACTCATTAGATTTGGATATTCAACAAGCACTTGAAGGCGACAAAGCTGGAATGAGCGGTATGATTGGCGAATTGCTAACTGCAGGAACTCAAGTAAGAAGCAAGGATGAATTTAATAAAGAATTGGATATGCTTGGCGCTCAATTTAATGTTGGTGCTGAAGGTTTTTTTATGCAATCATTGAAAAAGAATTCGGATAAGTTACTTGCGTTGGCAAGTGAATTAATTTTAAAACCAAAATTTTCTCAAGAAGAATTGGATAAATTAAAAAAGCAAAGTATTTCTGGATTAGAATCTAGTAAAGATGATCCTGAAGCGATGAGCAGAAATATTTCGTCAATTTTAAATTTTGGCTCAGGACATATTTTTGGAGAAGTGCCAAATAAAAACACTATAAATAATATCACCCTTGAAGCTTGTCAAAAATATTTTGAAACTTATTACAAACCAAATGTAGCATACATGGCTGTTGTAGGAAATATTACTTTAGCAGAAGCAAAAGCCCAAGTTGAAAAATATTTTGGTGCTTGGCAAAAAGGAAATGTGCCGGTAGCAAATTATCCAACACCAAAAGCAAATGTTGCAAACGTGGCAATTGTAAATAAAAGCGATGCGGTTCAAACTGTTGTTGACATTACTTATCCTATTGATTTAAAACCAGGTTCACCAGATGATATTAAAGCTAGAGTAGCAAATGGCATTTTGGGTGGTGGAAGCACAGGACGATTATTTCAAAATTTAAGAGAAAAACATGCATGGACTTATGGAAGTTATTCCAGCATTAACACCAATAAAATGACAAATTGTGCAACATTTTCTGCAACAGCAAATTGCACCACAAATGCAACTGATAGTTCAGTAGCAGAAATTTTGAATGAAATGAAAAAAATGCGCACTCAAAAAGTAACCAAAGAAGAACTTGAAGGTTATAAAAATTATATGGCTGGTACATTTGCACTTGGTTTAGAAAGTCCACAAACATTGGCTCGTTATGCAATCAATATTGAAAAAAATAAAATGCCAAAAGATTTTTATAAAAACTATTTGAAAAATGTAGAAGCGGTAACTGCTGAAGATGTATTAGCAGTTTCAAAAAAATATATCAATCCTAGTATTGCAAATATTACAGTGGCAGGCGACAGAGCAACAATTGCTGATAAACTTAAAAAGTTTGGACCAGTAACAGAATATGATATGTTTGGTGGTGTTGTAGAAAACAAACCAGCAAAAGCAATAGATGCAAATATGACTGCCGAAAATGTAATTGCAAACTATATCAAAGCAACTGGTGGCGAAGACAAATGGAGAGCTGTAAAAGACATTACTATTACCATGAGTACTACAATGCAAGGCATGGGAATTAATATCACTACTGCAAAAAAAGCACCTGGAAAATATTTCTTAGATGTAAATGCAAATGGCATGAGTTTTCAAAAAATAAAATTTAATGGCACAAAAGGAGTGCAAGAGGCAATGGGACAAAAAACAGATTTGGAAGGCGAAGAGCTTGCAAAAATGAAAGAAGAAGCTCAAATTTTTGAAGAAGTAGATTACATTAAAAATGGCTACAAACTAGCATTGAAAGGCACCGAAAAAGTAGAAGGTGTTGATGCTTATGCGGTAAAAGTTACTTCTCCTGCTGGAAATGAAAGCACTCATTATTTTGACATGAACACATTTTTGAAAATAAAAAGTGTAGGTGCTGGCGAAGGTGGTGTAACTCAAACAAGTTATTTATCAGATTATAAAGAAGTAAACGGTTTAAAATATCCTCATACGATAAAACAAAGTTTTGGACCTCAAAACATGGATATGAAAACTGAAAAAATTGAAATCAATAAAGGTCTTGCAGACGATATGTTTGAATAAATTTTTTACGAAAAAAAACGCTTATAAAAAAAACCTCCAATAAATATTGGAGGTTTTTTTTATAACATAGATAAAAATAAATTCAAGCCTTTTTTCATATCATTATCAAAAGGATAAATAATATTTTCATTAAAATATTTTTTTAAATCATAATAAGGGAGTTGATTATTTGTAATAATATGGTCTAGTTTTTCAAATCCAGAAAATTGGGCTTCATCAAACTGCTCAATGAAAATTTTTTGCAAAGGAATATTAGAAACCCAAGTAGCAAACACAAAGGAATGATTTGTATATTGATTCCAAGCTTTGGACAAATCATAAACATAATTAAATTTCGGCAAATGCTCCAATGCTCTATCACCAATTATTAAACCTGCAGTATTATTATTAATTTTTGAAATGTAATCCTTATCCGCTTGAAGAAAAACTACCTCTTTTTTCCAAAAATTATTTAACAGTTTTTGCAATAATGCCACACTTGTTTTACTTTGATAATCTAGATATATTTTTTCTATTTTATCAATTGAAACCTCAGAAAACAATGCCACAGAGGCTACATTATCTTTAGCGCCAATACAAAATTTACTAAACAAAATTGAAGTATCATTATTTTTAATTTCTGCAACTGGCAATAATGCAATATCAATTTTTTTTTCTTTATAAAGCTGAGCAATATTTGATGGATAATCAAGAATCAAATCAATTTCGTTCTTCATAATTCCATTTTCAAAACCATAAATTAATGGTTTTGTATTTGAATAACTAACTGCACCAACTTTTATTTTCATCAAAAAAATTTAAGCAAATTTAGTTTCAAAATATTGAAGATGAATACGTTAATCTTTTTTAATATCATCTTTTTATGAATAAATTGTAAATTATTTAGTAAATTTATCAGTCAAAACAACATTAAAACTAGTGAATTTGAAAAAGTTTTTCTTTTATATATTATTTTTCTGTTTTACTTCAGAAGCATCATTTTCTCAAAATTGGCTTTGGGCACAACGACTTGGAAATACAAGAAGCGATAAAGCTATTTCAATAAAAACAGACTCGTTAGGGTTTATTTATTTTTCTGGATATTTTAGTAATACAACAACTGTTGGTACAAATTCTGTTCCGCTTGTTTATACAGCAAACACACAAAGTAAAGAAGCTTTTTTAGCAAAAGTGGATAGCACAGGATTTTGTTACTGGGCAAAAAGTGGCGGTCAATATTTTGATGATAGAGTATTAGGTTTAGATGTAGATGCTCAAGGAAATAGTGTAATAGTTGGAACTTATTGGGCAAACAATTTTGTTATGGGACCAATAACAATAAATAATTCAGGATTTGGCGGTTCCGACCAATGTTTAGTAATGAAACATGATAAAGATGGCAATGCATTATGGGGAACATTTGTAGCGAGCAATTCTGGTGATGACCAAGGCGTAGATGTTGCTACAGACAAAATGGGCAATAGTTATATTGTAGGTTTTATGTCTGGTAATTTATTATATTGTGGTGGAAATACCGTTCAAGCAACAAACACAAATACCGCCTACGAACAACACAGTTATTGGATAGCAAAAATAAATTCCTCTGGCGTTTTTCAATGGGCTAAATGTTTTGGAAATTTACCGTTTGATACTGCTGCAAATAAATATATTGAACGCGATATTGCAGTTTGTGTAGATGATTCAGGTGGTGTTTTTATAACTGGCGGCTACGATCATACTTGGCCTTTTGGCAGCACAACGTTGACAAGCTCTGGAGGATATGATATTTTTGTAATGAAATATGACACTTCGGGAAATTTTCAATGGGCAACAAGCGGCGGAAGTAGAAAAGATGATTGGAGTAATGGAATTTGTACAGACAATCAAGGGCATGTTTACATTACCGGAGAGTTTAGAGATTCATTGATTATGGATACCATTTTGATAAAAAATTATGATGGGCGAGATGCTTTTGTAATGAAAATAGATGCAGCTACAGGAAAACCAATTTGGGGAAAAAGAGCTGGATCGGAAAATGGAGGAGAGCGTGGCAACGAGATTGTAGCGGATGATAAGTGTAACATTTATGTTTGTGGAGATATAAACGATAGTGCAAAATTTGGCGATGACATTATAATTCCGCCAGGAAAACAAGAGCAAGCTTTTGTGGCAAAAATAGAACCCGATGGAAAATGGCAATGGGCAATTACCGGAGGCGGTGTAGATGACAATGATAGAGGAAATGCCTTAACTCAAGGTGTAAATGGACAATTATACACTTGTGGTTTTTTTCGTACACCAGCAAGTTATGGAAATTCTAATTTAATATCAACAGGATCAAGCGATGCTTTTTTTGCTAGGGTTCATGATTCATCTTATTTTAATACGAATAAGTTTGTACTTATAAAACCTGCCGATACATCAATATGCAATGGCGACAGTGTGCTAGTTTCAATTCCAAAACATCAATACTTTGAATTTAACCCAACAAATGATGTCGTTTATGATTCAATATCTAAAACTTTAAAATTTCATCCTAAAACAACTACAACATATACCATTACAGGCTTTAGCAAAGGTTTTTGTCCTGATTATGACACCCTAACATTTACAATTAATGTTCAAGATTATGCAATAGCAAATTTTACGATTAATCCTCTTGTGTCATCTACAACTAATCCATATTTTACGATTACTAATAATTCTACCAATGCCACTTCGTATGCTTGGTATGAAAACAATATGCTTTTTTCTAATTCGCAAAATCTGAATTTGAAAAGAGATAGTGTCGGCGAATATTGTTTTACTTTGGTAGCAAGCAATAATGAAGGTTGTAATGATACTGCAACAAATTGTTGTAAAGTAATTAAAGATGAAAGAGTCGTTTTTGTAAATGCTTTTTCACCAAATGGAGATGGGAATAACGATGAATTTATTCCAAAATTTTTCAATATTGATGAAGCAGATATTGTAAAATATAGCTTACAAATTTTCAATCGTTTTGGCGAAAAAATATTTGAAACAAATAATGCAAAACAAGGCTGGAACGGAAAATCGGGAAATGTGATGAACGAAATTGGGACTTATTTTTACTATGCCAAAGTGGAAACAAAACAAGGAAAAAAAGAAGATTTTAAAGGCGATATTACATTAATAAAATAGTTGAAAAATATTAACACATCTTTGGCTAACAAGGTATTAAAATTTGCCTCTACATTTGTTTTAAAATTTAAACAAAATGGAAAACAATAAAATTATTATTCCTGCTATCATTGCCTTAGGGCTTATTATTTCAACATGGATTTTGGGTAGTGCATTTAAAAATAGAAATGCAACCGAAGATTCAATTTCTGTTGTGGGCTTAGGCTCAAAAGATTTTATTTCGGATGAAATAAGCTGGAGCGGCGAATTTAGCACTCATGCTGCGGATGCAAAAACAGCCTATTCAATTATTAATACAGATAAAGAAAAAGTAAAACAATTTTTTTTATCAAAAGGATTTTCGACTAATGAGTTTAGTTTTGGCGGTGTAAATTTCAGCAAATCATTTCGAACAATTACTATCGAAAATAATGGAAATTATGAAAAAACTGAAAGTATTTTTGATGGATACAATGCCACACAAACAGTAACATTTTCCAGTAAAAAGAACCCTGAATTGATGAAAAAAATTGAAAATATTATTGACAAAACATCGGAATTGATAAATTCAGGAATAGAGTTTAATCCAAATGCTGTACAATATACCTATTCCGATTTGCCTAGTTTAAAACACAGCTTGATAGAAAAAGCAAGCCAAGATGCCAGAGAGCGAGCACAAAAAATAACAGGAACAGCTAAAGGAAGTTTAGGAAAATTAAAAAATGCCAGCATGGGTGTTTTTCAAATTACTGGACAAGGAAGTGTTGAAGAAGATAGTTATGGTGGAAACCTAGATACTTACAGCAAAGCAAAAACAGCAAGAATTACAGTTCGTTTGGAATATCAATTAGATTAAAAATTTCTTTTTCAGTATTTACCAAATTCGAAGTGCTGTGTGCCAGCAATTCATTTTTTTGATTGTAAACAGAACATTCTACATTAGCAATCTTTTTTCCTGCTCGCAACACTTTTGCTTTTGCAAAAATAGTGTCGCCAACAGCTACGCTATACAAAAAATCGACATGTAAATTAACGGTGGTATAAAAAGTGCCTTTATTTAAAGTATAAAAACTTAATCCTGAAATTTCGTCAATCAACATACTCATCATTCCTCCATGAAGTTGTTTCATTGGGTTTCCCATTTCTTGTCGCACTTGCATGCTCACTTCCACATAGCCTTTTTCTACTTTTTCAAGTTTGTATTTCAGCCACAATCCTGCTTGCGAAAGCGAATTGTCAAATTTTTTTCCTTCGTATTTTTTTATTAATTCAAATGTGTCAAATATCATGTTGCAATATTATATAATGTATCACTTTTATTAATCAAAACTTTTTTGAAAATCAAAATTTCTAATTTAATATTACAATTATGACATTAACACAAATAGAATATATAGTTGCTGTAGAAAAACATGGAAGTTTTGTAACAGCTGCCGAAAATTGTTTTGTAACTCAACCCACGCTGAGTATGCAAATACAAAAACTTGAAGAAGAATTGGGTTTGAAAATTTTTGATAGAAATCATCATCCAATTATTGCAACCAAACTTGGAAAAAAAATTATAGAACAATCGAAACTTGTGTTGTTTGAAAAAAAGAAAATTGATGAATTGCTTCTTGATGACAGAAATGAACTCAGCGGGCATTTAAATATTGGTGTTATTCCCACGGTGGCATCTTCTATAATTCCAAATACACTTCGCTCTTTTGCCCAAAAATTTCCAAATTTAATTATCTCTATTCAAGAAATGACCACACAACGAATTGTTGATAAATTGAAAGAAGATGAAATAGATTTCGGAATTGCCAGTACACCCTTAGGCGAAAAATCACTAAAAGAAACTAAGCTGTATCAAGAACCATTTATTGTTTTTGCTCATGAAAAAAATCCACTTCTTAAAAAGAAATTAATAAATCCAAAAGAATTAGACGTCAATCAAATGTGGTCATTGAGTGATGAACATTGCATGAAAAACCAAGTAATGCATTTGTGTGGCAAACAAAAAGTGCAAGGTTCAAAAACACCTTTAAATTATCTTTCTGGTTCAGTAATGTCATTAATAAATATGGTTCGAATAAATGGTGGATTTACCATTATTCCAATTTTGTTTGAAAAAGATTTTAGTGGTTTTTTAAAAAACAATACCATTGCCTTTGAAGAGCCAGTTCCTTGTCGTCAAATAAGTATGCTTACTAATAAATATTTTACAAAGAATAAAATTGCAAACGCTTTTAAGGCAAGCATTTTGGAATTTATACCAAAAGAAATGTTGGCAGAAGATGCCAAAAGAAAAATTATGCCAATTTAAAAATGAATTTAATTCGGTCTGTAATAAATCATTGCTGTTTTTAATTCTTTAGTCAAATTAGCAATTCTAGTTTCATTACTTGGATGAGTGCTTAATAATTCTGGAGGTTTTGCGCCACCAAGTTTCGACATGCGTTTCCAAACCTCAATTGCTTCACTTGGATGATATCCTGCCATAGCCATAAACCTCATACCTAAAACATCTGCTTCAGTTTCGTGTTTACGGCTAAAAGCCATCAAGCCCATTCCTCCACCAATTCCAAATGCTTGTCCAAACAAATTTCTAGATTGTGGACTGTTTGATAAAAGTACATCGCCAGTCAGTGCAATACCTTGAGCAATTGCTCCTTGAGTCATTCGTTCATTTCCATGTTTGGCAATGGCATGAGCAATTTCGTGTCCCATAACAGCTGCTAATCCTGCTTCATTCAATGTTGTAGGCAAAAGTCCGCTATAAACAACAATTTTTCCGCCAGGCATACACCATGCATTTACATCTTTACTTTCTACTAATTTATATTCCCATTTGTAGTTTGCTATTTCTTTGCCAGCTCCTTTTTTTGTCATGTAATCGTTTACAGCTTTTGAAATCTTTTGACCAACTCGATTTACCATTTCGGCATCTTTGCCTGTTGTTATCACTTTATTTTCTTTTATAAATGTTTGATATTGAGTCAATGCCATCGATTGCAAAGCGCTTTCAGGAAACCATGTCATTTGTCTGCGACCAGTAACAGCCACACGAGAACAAGATGCAATAAAAGTTATAATAAAAAGTGTAAGTAGTAGCTTTTTCATTTGTAATATTTTTTGTAAAAATAAATTTAATAAAATTGTAAAACTCCATTTTGTGTTATTAAAATACAATTCATTTTTTTTGTAATTTTACAGCTCAATGGATTTAAGCAAAAACGAAGAAGATTATTTAAAAGCACTTTTTTATTTATTAGAAAAAAATGAAGGTGATAAAATTGGCAATAATCAATTAGCGGCATATTTAAACGTTTCTCCAGCTTCAGCAAATAATATGTTGAAAAAATTGAAATTGAAAAACTTAGTGCAATATGAAAAATATGGAAAAATAGAAGTTACCGCTTTAGGATTACGCAAAGCTGTTTTTTTAGTTCGAAAACATAGGCTTTGGGAAACATTTTTGCATCTAACGCTGAATTTTAATGACGAAGAGGTTCATGAAGTGGCAGAACAACTTGAACATATTAAATCTGAAAAATTAATTATTGAACTTGAAAAATTTTTAAAATTTCCAAGCAAAGATCCACATGGAGAAACTATTCCAGACATAAGTGGAAAATATTTATTTTCAAAACAACAATTTAAAAAATAAAAAAAGAGGACTAAGTCCTCTTTTTTTTGTGCATTAATTAATTATCACTTAATCTTTTTTGCTAAAAGTGGCTTTGTAATTATTTTTATCATCTTGAAGACTTATAAAATATAATCCAGCATTTAATTCTGCAACATCTACTTTAATAGTTTTTTGATTTATTGTAGAATAAGTAATTGCTTTTACTTTTTTACCACTTACATCACAGATTGAAATTTCAAAAGGATGATTCATTTGTTGAACATCAATTTCTAAATAAGAATTTGTTGGATTTGGATAAATAGCTAATTTATTATTTTGCTCAATATTTTTCACTCCAGATGTTCCTACAGTAATTGTTTGACAGAAATTAGAATCAACACATACAGCGTTAGAAGAATCTACACCAAGAACAGTAAGGCAAACATTATATGTACCTGCAGCTGCATAAGTGTGTGAAGGACTTGGTACAAAAGAATTGTTGCCGTCTCCTAATGTCCAAAAATTTGTGCTCGTAACACATCCTACACAAGTGCTTGTATTTGTTAAATTTACCGTTAATCCACTAACTGAATTTGTGAAATTAGCCGTTGCAATACAAGGATTTCCGCCACTTCCCTGAGCAAACAAAGAATCGCACCAAGTACAAGTGTATGTTAGATTATTAGAATCAATTCCAATAACTGTAAGGCATACATTATAATTCCCTGTAGTTGTATAATTATGAGATGGATTTTGTAATGTAGAATTATTACCATCGCCAAAATCCCAAATGTAATTTGTGATTGTTCCAGGACCTGTTGCTGTTGATGTAAAATTAAAGTTTGAACCAGAAGTTTGAACTTTTGTAAATGTTGCACTACATGGATTTGGGAAAACAGAACCAACTGAAAACGAATCGCATGAAACACAAGTCATATTATTAGCATCGGTTACAGTAACACATGGAAAGTAAACACCGTTTAAGGCATAAGTATGAATGTTTGAAACACCAAAATTTCCGTCGCCATAATTATAGTTATATGTATACGGAGGAGTTCCGCCAGTCACTATAGTATTAAATGTTGCAGTATTACCAACAACTGTACTTGACAAACTTGCCATACAATTTGATAATGCTCCAATTACAACAGTATCGCAAGATGTGCAAGGAATAGCAACATTTACACCTATTTGTGAAATATATCTTGTAAAACATACATAATAAACTCCATTTGCAGCATACGTATGTAAGATATTAGATGTAATTCCGGGTGGGATTTGTAACACAGAGTTTCCGTCGCCAAAATCATAACGAACACTATCAAGTGTGTAAATCAAAGGCATTGCAACATTATTTGGTGTTACAATAACAGATGGTCCATTGGTAACAAAAGTAAAACCACATGGAATTTGAGCATTAGCCTTTTGCAAAGCAAAAAAGGTAATCATTAAAAGGAAAAATTTTTTCATAGTTGTATTTATTTTTTATAGAGACGATATTTTTTTCAAATTCGTTAGTAAAAATAATTATTTTTTTTAGAAAATACTTATTTATTGTTGATTTTCATTAAATTTGATTACTTAATATCCCATTTTATGAAAAAATTTTTCTTCTTGTTCATATTATCTATTGCAATTTTCAATAAAAGTAAAGCACAAGTTTTTTATACCGAAAATTTTTCTTCTGCTGCTGGTTGGTCATTAAGTAATGTTCTTGGAATAGAAGGTGCAAATCCAAATTTTTTTTTAATCTCTGCAAATGAAGGTGGAGGTATTACACCAAACTTAGGAGTCCCAACAAGTTGCGGAGTTGCAAATAATAATAATAACACCATGCATATTACCAGTGTTTTCAATCCAACTGGCGGAGCATCTTATGATGCAGGTGGTTTGTGTGGATTATTATTTTGCCCTCAAACAAATCGCAGGGCAGAATCTCCGGTAATAAATTGTTCGGGAAAATCTAATATAACCGTTTCATTTAACTACATCGAAAATGGTCAAGCTCAAATAGATAATGCCCAATTTTGGTATTATGATGGCACAAACTGGACTATGCTTGATGATATGCCAAAGACACTAACAGGTTGTAATGGACAAGGTTTATGGGTGTCAAGAACAATAACATTACCAGCAAGTGCAAATAATAATGCCAATGTAAAATACGGTTTTTCTTGGATAAATAATGATGATGGTGTTGGCACTGATCCAAGTTTTGCTGTCGATGATATTACTTTTTCTTCACCAGTTGTAAATAATACAATTTCAACAAGTGCCTTACCAATTACACCAAATGGAATTTGTGCTTGTGCAAACTTACAAGTTTCTTTTACAAGTAGTGGAACGTTTAATGCTGGAAACATTTACACAGCATATTTATCAGACGCATTGGGAAACTTTACAAGTGCAGTTGCAATTGGAACATTAAATAGTACAGCAAATAGTGGCTCAATAGCAACTATAATTCCTTGTAACACCCCCACAGGAAATCAATACCGTATTCGTGTAGAAAGTTCCAATCCTGCAGTGGTTGGCTCAAACAATGGTACAAACTTTTTAATCAACGCAAGTGTAACACCAACAATTTCGGTTTCGGCTTCACCAAATTTTCCAGTTTGTAATGGAGTTCCAGTTACTTTTATTGCAACTCTTACAAATCCTGGTTCTAACCCAACATATTCATGGACATTAAATAGTTTACCTGTTGGCACAAATAGCTCAACATACACAGCTGGAACATTGAATAATGGCGATGTAATTATTTGCTCCGCAAACAGCAATGCCGCTTGTGTAAACAATCCAACAGTTGTAAGCATTCCAATAACTGCATTAATTAATGCAACTCCAAATGTAACCGCATCTGCTACGCCAAGTGCATCAATTTGTGCTGGAGATTCAGTGAAACTTAATGGAGGAGGTGCAATATCTTATACTTGGACTGGTGGAATTTTGGATAATGTTTATTTTTTTCCAACTACTACGTCTATTTATACAGTCGTAGGAGTAGATGCAAATGGTTGTTCAAATACATCAACAATTGTAGTACAAGTTTCGCCAGCAATTACACCAACAGTTTCAATTTCCGCTACTCCTACAATTCCTTTTATAAATAGTCCTGCAATTTATACTGCAAATGTTCCTGGAACAATTCCAAATTTTCAACTTGAATGGTATGTTGGTGGAATTTTGAATACCACTATTAATAGCCCAAACACGACATTTAATTTTACCCCATTAAATATTAACGATTATGTTTTTGCAAAACTATTGCCACAAGGTGATTGTTTTAGTCCACAAAATGCAACCTCAACTTCTATTTACTCTCAACATCCTGATGGCATTTCATCTTTTTTACCAATCCAAATAAAACTATATCCTAACCCCATTGAAAATCAATTTTGGATAGAAGGCATGAAAGAAAAAGACGAAATATTACTTTATGATATTAGCGGAAAAACTTTGTTGAAAAAACAACTTTTATCAAACGAAAAAGAATATATCAATCTTAATACTTTTTCAGGAAGCATCTATTTCTTAAAATTGAAAATAGAAACCAAAAATTATTTTATAAAATTGATTAAAAAATAACTTCTCGTTTTTGGCACTAATTTTTATTGATAATTACGATTCTTTTTCAGCAACAATTTTAAGCTATTTAAAAAAAATTAGCACTGAAAAAATTATTGTTTTCCAAAATGATAAAATTGATTTTGACAGTATTGCTGAAAATGATAAAATTATTATTTCGCCAGGACCTAATATTCCAAAATCGTCAGGACAATTGATGGAATTTATTCAAACGTTTAAAAATAAAAATGTCATGCTAGGTATTTGCCTAGGGCATCAAGCAATTGCCGAAAGTTTTGGTGCTAAATTGGAAAATTTCGAAACACCTTGTCATGGAAAAAAAGTTTTAATTTCATTAATTAAAGAAGATTTGATATTTAAAAATATTAAACCAACTTTTAATGTTGGGCTTTATCATTCTTGGTATGTTAGTGAAAATAATTTTCCAGAACAATTAGCAATAACTTCCAAATCTGAAGAAAATATTATCATGAGTTTTAAACATCAAACCTTACCAATCTTTGGCGTTCAGTTTCATCCCGAAAGCTTTATGACTGAATTTGGTTTGGATCTGTTGAGAAATTTTATTTCAATTAAATAAGTAATTTTTTTAAATCATAATTGTAGTATTTCACAAAGACTTTAATATTTAAAAAAAATATATTTAAATATTAATTTTGAAATGATATTCAAAGGTGTTATCTTGTAAATATTATTTAGCTGGTCTTAATTATTAATTCTTTTAAACTGTAGTTTTTTATGTCACACCTTTTTAGAATTTTGCTTACCCTTTTTATTTTATTATTAACTGCATTTGTTTTAATGGGCGTTTTTGCTCCAAAAAATTACCAAGTTCAACGAACTAAAACCATTCATGCTTCGCCAAATGTGGTTTGGGCGCAACTAGTAAATTTTAAAAATTGGAAAAACTGGTCCGTATGGAATGAAAAAGACAAAAACATGCAAACCACATATTCAGGAAAAGATGGCGATATAGGAGCTATGATGAATTGGACAGGAAATGATTCTGTTGGTACAGGCAGTTTGACATTGAAAAGCATTTCATTAAATAAAGAAATGACCTATGAATTTGCAATGAAAAAACCAGTTGCTTTAAATGCATTAGGAACAATTAATTTAAAAAATGCAACAGACACTTCAGTAGAAGTAACATGGATAGATTATGCTGATTTGCCTTTTAAACTTCGCCCTTTTATGCATTTTATGAATATGGAAAGCATGTTAGGCGCTGATTTTGAAAGAAATTTATCAAAATTAGATCAGGTTTCAAAAGAGATACAAACCAAACTAAAAAACTAAAAACTTTTTGGTTCTATTACCGTTAGTTTTGCCGCACTGCCAAAAAAACTTCGCATTTCATCCATCGTATAAGCATGTTGCAATTCAAAATCACCAATTTTAGTACGCACCAATTTTTTCAAATATCCTCCACAGTTTAAAAGTGCACCCATATCATTTGCAATACTACGCACATATGTTCCGCTGCTGCAATGTAATCTAAAGTGCACATCAGCATTTTCAATTTTTAAAATATCAAAGCTAAAAACATGTTGTGTGCGAGGACGAATTTTTATTTCTTCGCCCGCTCTTGCACTTTCATAAAGTCTTTTGCCGTCTTGCTTTACAGCAGAATGCATTGGCGGATATTGCACTATTTCGCCAACAAAATTTTTACTTGCTTCAATAATTTTTTCATCAATTAATGATGATATGTCTTTAAAATTTTCAGGACTATTTTCAAGATCAAAACTTGCTGTGGTTGCTCCAAGACAAATAATGCCTTCATAAGTTTTATCTTGACCTGTAAGTTCGGTAAGTTTTTTTGTCCATTTTCCTGTACATAAAATCAGCAATCCCGAAGCCAAAGGATCAAGTGTGCCAGCATGACCAATTTTTGCTTTTGTCCATTTTTTTAATTGATGCACAATGCCAAACGAAATATTTCCATAAGGTTTATCGATGAGCAATAATGCACCATCATTAAAATTTAATTCTTGAAGAGGAATTTTGTTCAAAATTTTTTTTGCAATAATATGAAATATAGCGTTCTAAATAATTTAGAATTAAATGAAATAAATTTTATTTCACATCACCCATTAATTTTTTAATCATTGGTGAAATGACGATGATTAAAACACCAGCTATGATGGCATACCAAGCAAATTGATAATAGCCATTACAATAGGTTTCTAATTTTTCGGTTTTGCTTGCAGTTTCGCTTGGTGATATTGAAGCACCAAATAATCCTGCAACATATTGCCCATAAGCACTAGCCAAAAACCACATGCCCATCATAAATCCTTGTAATTTTGGCGTTGCCAATTTTGTCATCAATGATAAACCAATAGGAGATAAACAAATTTCGCCAAGTGTAATTACAAAATAACCAATCGTGAAAAAATGCAAGGATGCAAATCCTTGTCCATCATTTGTATTTCGTAACCAAGAAAATATAAAAAAGCAAAAACCTAAAAACAAAAATCCAATGCCGAATTTTATAATTCCGTTCGGCTCTAATTTTCTTTTGCTAAGCCAAACCCAAACCAATCCAATCAATGGTGCAAAAATGATTACAAATAAAGAATTAGAAGAATTATTTACTTGATTTGGATTGAACCCAAGCAATTTTCCATCCAAATTGTCTTTAGCAAACAAACTTAAAGAACCTCCAGCTTGTTCGAAAATTGCCCAAAATACAATTGAAAAAATAATAAAAATCAAAGCCGCAATTAATTTATTTCTTGCTTCGCTGGAAATTTTTGTCATTTCATAAATCAAATATATAACACTAAATGGACCAATTACATACATAAAATAATCTGTGTATCGAGTATTTGAAACCATAATAATAATCAAAGGAACACATAAAAGTGCTCCTGCATAAACTGCATATTCTTGCCATCTTTTTTCTTTTATTACTTTAAAATCTATTAGCGAATCGCCAATGTTTCCAAGGCTTTTGTGTGTGAATAAAAAAGTAAGTAAGCTAATTAACATTACAACTGCAACTAACCCAAATGCACAATTCCAACGCAAATTTTCAGGAATAACAGACGATAAAATTTCGCCTTGTGCCACACCAATCATCAATAATCCACCAAGCAAAGCGCCTATATTTATTCCAGAATAAAAAAGCGAAAATCCTGCATCTCTTCTGCTGTCGCCATTTTTGTATAACTGCCCTACCATTGAAGAAATATTTGGTTTAAAAAAACCTGTTCCCACGATTAAAAAACTTATTCCTACAAAGAAGAATGTTTTGGGGTCAATGGCTAAAATAATACTTCCAACAATCATTAAAAGTCCTCCCCAAAAAAGTGATTTTCGAAATCCTAAAATTTTATCGGCAAACATACCGCCAATAAATGTAAATGCATATACCCAAGCCTGTGTGGCACCATATTGAAGATTGGCTTGTTTATCTGCCATCATCAATTGCGAAACCATAAAAATAGTAAGCATGCCTCTCATGCCATAAAAACAAAAACGTTCCCACATTTCGGAAAAAAATAAACTCCATATTTGTTTTGGATAAGCGCCTTTAAAATTTTGTATATCTTCGATAGACACCTTTTGGTTTGTTGCTGAATTCATTTATATTTTAATTTAAGAAGGAAAGATAATTTAATTTTTTTTTAAAATGAAATAATCTTAAAAATGGAATAGTTTATATTTGCCAACTTATGAGTCAAGAAAAAAATACTTTAGCTAATATTATTTCACACTGCAAAGAATATGGATTTGTTTTTCCGTCGAGTGAACTTTACGATGGACTTAGTGCCGTTTACGATTATGGTCAATGGGGTGTAGAATTGAAAAAAAATATTCGTGAAACTTGGTGGAAAAGTATGGTGTATCAAAACGAAAATATTGTAGGACTTGATGCTGCAATATTTATGCATCCTACAGTTTGGAAAGCCAGCGGACACGTGGATGGTTTTAGCGATCCGATGATTGATAATTTAGATAGCAAAAAACGTTATCGTGTAGATCATTTGATAGAAGAATATTTAGAAACCCAAAATTTAACTGCTGAAGAAAAACAAAGCGAAATTGATGCAATGGAAAAACATCTTGCAGAAAATAATTTTTCGGAGTTAAAAAAATATATTGAAGATAAAAAAATTGTTTGTGCAATAAGCCAAACTTGCAACTGGACAGACATTCGACAATTTAATTTAATGTTTTCTACCCAGCTTGGTTCTGTGGCAGATGAAAGCAACGAAATTTATTTACGTCCCGAAACAGCACAAGGTATTTTTGTAAATTTTTTAAACGTTCAAAAAAGTGGACGCATGAAAATTCCTTTTGGTATTGCCCAAGTAGGAAAAGCATTTCGAAATGAAATTGTGGCTCGTGGGTTTATTTTTCGCATGCGCGAATTTGAACAAATGGAAATGCAGTTTTTTATTCGTCCTGGCACACAACAAGAATGGTATGAGCATTGGAAAAAAACCAGAATGCAATGGCATTTGGATTTGGGCATTTCGGCGGATAAATACAGGTTTCACGACCACGTAAAATTGGCACATTATGCCGATGCAGCTTGCGACATTGAATACAATTTTCCGATGGGTTTTAAAGAAGTAGAAGGCATTCATTCTCGCACCGATTTTGATTTAAAACAACACGAAGCGTTTACCAAAAAGAAAATTCAATATTTTGATAATGACATCAATCCTGAAACAGGAAAACCTTTTGGAAATTACACGCCTTATGTTGTTGAAACTTCTATTGGTTTAGACAGGGCAATTTTGATGGTGATGAGCGAAGCTTATGAAGAACAAGATTTGAGCACCGAAGAAAAACAAGATAATAGAGTGGTGCTAAAATTTCCACCAAAAATTGCACCAATAAAACTTGCCATTTTGCCTTTGATGAAAAAAGATGGTTTGGCAGAAATTGCCAAAGAATTGATGCAATCTTGCAGTCCACATTTTTATTGTTTCTACGAAGAAAAAGACAGCATTGGAAAACGTTATAGAAGAATGGATGCGCTTGGCACACCATTTTGTGTAACTATTGATCATCAAACCAAAGAAGATAATACGGTTACGATTCGCTATCGAGATTCGATGGAGCAAAAAAGAATTGCAATGAGTAAAGTAATGACAGAAGTAATGAATGCGTTGAAGTAAGATAAATTACCTCCCCCATTCACTTGGGTTTTCTCGCCAATCTTGCAACAAAGCCATTTCATTTTCTGAAATAATATTTTTTTGTAATGCTATTTCTATCAAAGCTGAATAATTGCTGAGGCTATATGTAGGAATATTTTCTTTTTCAAAAAGGTCTTTAGCAATATTAAATTGATAGGTAAATACCGAAACCAATCCCAATATATCTCCTCCAGCATTTCTTATTGCTTCGATGTCTTCCATGCTGCTTTTGCCAGTGATAATTAAATCTTCAATTACAACTACTTTTTGCCCAGCTGTCAATACACCTTCGATTTGATTTCCC
>JAGNRR010000086.1 GCA_017988595.1 Chitinophagaceae bacterium | reverse complement strand
CAAAGATTCTTGCAGAAGTATTCGGTTGCACAATTATTTCTTTTGGCGCTTCAACAATTTCTTGTTTTACTTCAGAAACTGCTTCTGTTTTAATTTCAGCATTAATATTTTCATTCAATAATTGAGGCAGAAAAGCATGTATATCTGTATCTTTTTTTCCAACAATGGCTATAACATCATTTATTTTAGCAGCTTTTCCAGCCTCAACACCTTGATACAAAAGTGTTCCGTCGGCATATCCCATTACTTCCATTGTTGCTTTATCAGTTTCTACTTCAGCCAAAATATCATCGCTTTTTACCACATCGCCCACATTTTTCAACCATGATATTATTTTTCCTTCTTTCATTGTGTCGCTTAAAAGTGGCATGCGAATGACAGATATATCTTTTGGGATTTCAACTGTAATTTGGGATGGTTTATTTTCAGTTTGAATTGGTTCAGCCTTTTCTTCTAATATAACATTTGTAGTTTCAGTAGAACTTTTATTATCATTTAAAAGTGAAGAAATATCTTCACCGCTTTTTCCAATTATAGCAATTATTTCATTTACAGATGCCGCAGAACCTGTTGGCACGCCAATGTGTAATAACACACCATCGACGTAAGGCATTACTTCCATAGTAGCTTTGTCGGTTTCTACATCAGCAAGTATATCATCGCTTTTTACAGTATCGCCTACATTTTTGTGCCATAGCACAATTTTTCCTTCTTTCATTGTATCGCTCAACAAAGGCATTCTTATCACTTCGGCCATAATTTGTTTTTTTGCTTTTTTTAAAACTCAAATATAAGGGAATAAAAATAATCATTATAATAAAAATGATTTATAAAATTCGATTTAATTTTTAGAATTAAATAATTTTTAAAAAATAGTATTCTTTAAATTATAAATTAGAATTATAATTGTTTAAATCATTCCTTGAATACTCACTACTACTTCGCCTTTAATTTTTTGTGAAGTATAAAAATTAAATAATTCTAAGGCCGTTCCTCTTTTATGTTCCTCAAATTTTTTTGAAATTTCTCTGCTTATACATACTTGCCTGTCTTCGCCTAAAAAAGTGCAAATTTCTTGAAGCATTTTTTCTATTCGATGAGGACTTTCGTACAAAACTATACTACGTTTTTCTTCTGCCAATTGTTTCCACATGGTTTGCCTACCTTTTTTTAAAGGTAAAAATCCTACATATACAAACTGCTGAGTAGAAAATCCTGAACAAACTAAAGCTGGCACAAAAGCAGTTGCACCAGGCAAACATTCTACTTCAATATTTTCGGCAATACATGCTCTGATTAAAAAAAAACCAGCATCGGAAATGCCTGGCGTTCCTGCATCGCTTATTAATGCAATAATGCTTCCTTCTTTAAGTTTTAAAATAATATTTGCTGTAGCAGTATGTTCATTATGCTGATGATAACGCCAAAGTGGTTTATTGATTTCAAAATGATTTAATAAAACCGATGATGTTCTGGTATCTTCTGCCAGAATCAAATCGCAAGTTGCTAAAACTTCCAGAGCTCGCAACGTAATATCTTTTAAATTTCCAATCGGTGTGGGAACGATAATTAATTTGCTCATTAGTTACTTTTGATTTGAGAAAATTCAAAAGTAATACAGAAACTTTTATTGATAAATTTAATAAATATCAAACTTGAATTGTTTTTAATTTTAAAGAAAAAAATCTTTGTAAATATTAAATATAAAAAAATATTATACCTTAGTGCAAAACAGAAATAGTACATGTCCAATGCCTTACTTTCATTTTATAGTTTGGATCAAGAAGAAGAAAAAAAATTAATTCTTCGGGAGTATCGTTCATTGCTATCTTTATTAAAAGATAGATTAAAAAAAGGCGATAAAAAAATAATGCGCCGTGCTTTTGAAATGGCTGCCGATTCGCATAAACACATGCGTCGAAAATCTGGTGAGCCTTATATTCTTCATCCTATTGCTGTGGCAAAAATTGTGGTCGAAGAAATTTCGTTGGGATTAACATCGGTTATTTGTGCATTGTTACATGATACTGTAGAAGATACTGAGTTGACATTGAACGATATTGAAATGGAGTTTGGAAAAACCCCAGCAAAAATTGTAGAAGGACTTACTAAAATATCCAATGTAGTAGAAACAAATTCCACTACACAACAAGCCGAAAATTTTAAAAAAATATTATTAACGCTTGCCGAAGATCCAAGAGTGATTCTTATAAAAATTGCAGACAGGCTGCACAACATGCGCACTTTGGAAAGTATGCGTAAAGACAAGCAACTAAAAATTGCATCTGAAACATCATTTATTTATGCACCTTTGGCACACCGATTGGGTTTGTATGAAATAAAATCGGAGCTTGAAGATTTGGCATTGAAATATACCCAACCCGAAATATTTAATGAAATTGTAACTAAACTAAATGATACAAAACGAGAACGAAATAAATATATCAGAGAATTTATAAAACCTTTGAAAGATGAATTGGAAAATTCAGGTTTAAAATTTGATATTTTTGGACGATCAAAATCCATTCATTCTATTTGGAATAAAATGACCAAAAAAGAAGTGGCTTTTGAAGAAGTGTTTGATCTTTTTGCCATTCGAATTATTTTACCTTCACCTTTAGAAAAAGAAAAAGAAGATTGTTGGAAAGCATATTCAATAGTAACTAATTTATACAGTCCAAATAGTGAACGCATGCGAGATTGGCTCAGTTCGCCCAAAAGCAATGGTTACGAAGCTTTGCACACAACAGTGATGGGACCAAATGGACGATGGATAGAAGTTCAAATTCGATCGGAGCGAATGAATGAAATAGCAGAGAAGGGATTGGCTGCACATTGGAAATATAAAGATGGTAATTCGGCAGATACAAAATTTGATGATTGGTTGAAAAATATTAGAGATTTATTGCAAGAAGCAGATGGCAATGCAATGGATTTTGTATCGGATTTTAAAAATGATTTATTTAAAGATGAAATATTTTGCTATTCACCCAAAGGTGATTTGCATACATTGCCCAAAGGTGCAACAGCTTTGGATTTTGCTTTTAGTGTACACTCTGAATTAGGAAAACATTGTATTGGAGCTAAAGTAAATTATAAATTGGTGCCTATAAGTCATCAGCTTCAAAACGGTGATCAGCTTGAAATTATCACTTCAAAAAAACAAAAACCAAATGAAGATTGGTTAAGTTTTGTAATTACAGCAAAAGCAAAATCAAGAATAAAATATTATTTAAAAGAAGAAAAAAGAGTAAAAGCAGAAGAAGGAAAATTGATTTTTGCTCGAAAAATGAAAACCTTACAATTTGAAAATAATCAAGAAAATGTGCAAACAATTGTTCATTATTTTCATTTTGATTCCCCTTATGATTTATATTTCAATGTTGCCACTAATCATTTTGATTTTTTAGAGTTAAAAAAATTTACAAATCAAGCAGGAAAAATTTCTCCGCCAATTGTTGAACTAAAACAATTGAAAAAAATTAATGATGAAATTAAAATTGCAGAGTTTAATGAAGATGATAAAAAGCTAAATGCAAAAGATTTTGAACTTATCTTGTTTGGCGAAAAAAGTGATAAAGTACTTTATAAACTAGCAAACTGTTGTCAGCCAATTCCTGGTGATGATGTTTTTGGTTTTGTAACAACTGGCGAAGGCTTGAAAATTCATCGTATAAATTGTAAAAATGCACCTTCGCTTTTGGCGCAATATGGACATCGGGTGATAAAAGCTAAGTGGGCTAAAAATAAAGAAATTTCTTTTTTAAGTGCTTTAAAAATTATTGGGTTAGATGATGTTGGTGTAATACATAAAATTACAAATATTATTTCGGGCGAATTGAAAATTAATATGAGAAGTATGAGTATTGATTCTGCTGATGGAATTTTTGAAGGTAATATAAAAGTTTTTGTAAGAGATAAAGATGAACTAGAAAAACTTTGTATAAGATTAAAAGATCTTGAAGGTATTCAAAGTGTAACTAGAACGGATTTGAGTTAATAAGAAAAATTGCACATAATAGGCAAATGATCTGAGAATTTTTCTGAGAATTTTTCCCAACCTAATACATTTATATTTTTGGAATAAAAAATATAATCAATACGAATTAATGGCAATGCACTGTGATATGTTCCGCCCAAACCTTTTCCTTTTTCAAGAAATGCATCATTTAAATTTCCTTTTACATTGAAATATGAATAGGAGCTAGGAATATCATTTAAATCACCACAAACAAGAGTTGTTAGATTTTCATTTTCTTCTACAGTATATCTTGCAAAGTCAGCTTCCAAGCCTCTTTGCTTGTAAGCTAATAATAATTTTTTTAAAATAGATTTTGATTTTTGAAAAGTATTTTTAGTCATTTCTTTTATGCTATTTCCTAATTCTAAATTTTTATCTTGATTTGAAAATCGATTTGAATGAAGATGAATATTTAAAACATTTATCGTTTTGTTTTCTATTTGAATTGTACATTTTTGAAACAAATTATTTGCTTTTTTATTAGCTAATAAGTTGTTGGTTTGTGTTATTGGATATTTGGAGAAAATAATATTTCCCCATTTTCTATTGTTGCGTACAAAATTGTTACTTTCGGAATGGTAAGGATAATTGCATATTTCTTTAATAAATTTTATATTATCTTGACCACTACTATCTTTACTATAAAATTCTTGGAGGCACAAAATGTCGGCATTTTTTTCTTTAAAAAAAGCAATCATATTATTTTTATTTCCTTTTATTTTTGTCCAATCATATAAGTCCATTAATCGAACATTAAAACTCATAAGTGAAAAACTTTGAGTTGATTTTTCCATTGAGTTTGATTTAAAATAATTAATTCCCCAGCTTACTTCTAAAACATTCCATGCCATTGCAAATGCAAAAATGCTTATTATACAATACAAATATTTTTTTGTGAAAAGCCATATAATGAAAAATAATAAATTGATAAATGCGAGAATTGGAACAAATAGTCCTAAGATGCCCATCCAGTGAAATTCTGCTGGGTTGAATGTGGGAATAAATCTTGAAATACACAATAATAAAATTATTGCTAAATGAAAAAAAAGTAAGGAATATTTTATAAAAAATCGCATTTTAGGTCGACAACTATGATTTTAAAGAGTGTAAAAATTCTTTTTCTATAGTACTTAAACTATCCATTCCTGTTTCATTAATTTTATCTAAAATGTGGTTAAGTTTTTCTTCATCTTTAGCAGTTCTTTGTTGAAGTATTTTGTGTTTTGCTTCAGCAGTTTTTGTCATAAAATTTTCATTTTTCAATAAATAAGCTAATGCAAAATTTGTTTTTGTTGCAAACCAATTTACAAATGATGCTAAAATATGTTGACTTAAAAATCCAAAAATTGCGCCAGCAATTAAAACAATTAGTTGTTCTATTTGTTGAAATTTTAATACTAAATTGATGATGAAAAAAATAATAGCAAATACATAAAGCGGAATAGGTTTATTCAGAAAAAAATAAAGTCCATATCGGGGTTTGAAAACAATTGCTGCAATTGCTACTGCCGAAACTCCACCAAGTGTACTAGAAAAAAATGTTGTTGATGATGGGAAAAAATATTGAAAAACTAAAAGTACAATTCCAGAAAAAATGCCACCTAAAAAAAAGATAGGAAACACTTTGTTGAACCCTAATAAATCTTCGATGACTGTGCCAAATATCCAAAGCCAAATCATATTGGGGAGCAATAACCAAAAATCTGTTTCGATAAATAAAAATGTAAAAATGCTCCAAGGTTGTTTTATAAATATTGAAAAATGGTTGGGTAAACTTAATGGATTTAAAAAATAATTTTCAAAAAAGCCGTTATCAGCTTCGCCGATTAAAAGCAACAAGCGCATAATTTGTAAAAAACAATATAGCATTCCCGAAAAAATCATAATGCGAATTATATCACTTTTTGAAGCACTTTGAAAAATAGATTTTGATTGAAAAGGCATAATTTTTAATAGTTTTTTTCTTGTCTAATTTTCCAAGAGGTTAAAATAATAAAGGCAGCAAGCATACCGCCCAAATGTGCAAAATGTGCTACATTATCACCAGCTGAATTTCGGATGCCAAAAAATAATTCTATTGCAGCGTAAATGGCTACAAAATATTTTGCTTTTACTGGTATAAAAAAATTAAGGTATATGATAAGATTTGGAAAGATATACCCAAAGGCAAACAAAATGCCAAAAACTGCGCCCGATGCGCCAACAGTTGCTTCATTTATTTTTTGGCTGTTATAATCATTTAGCAATGCGATAGAATAATTTTTAAGGCTATCGCTAGATGGATCATTTTGCCATTGTTCGAGCAAATCTTGAAGTGGTTTTGGTATAGAACTTCCAAATTTATTTTTTAAAAGTAAATCAAATTGTGCAACAGAGGGATCATTGTAAAAAACAGAAAATAAATTTTGCATTGAGCTGAACTCATAAGAAAGCACAGCAAGATGACAAATGGCAGCACCCAAACCACAAAGGATATAAAATGTAAGAAAACGTTTTTCGCCCATTTTATTTTCAAGAATATTTCCAAACATCCAAAGGGCAAACATATTAAAAAACAAATGCATAAATCCGCCTTGATAATCGGCATTTGGACCAGAAACATTGCCGTGCATAAACATGTGGGTGAGCAATTGCCAAACTTTAAATTTTGGTGATTTCCAATGGTGAAGTGCTAAATATTCAGCAATATCGATGTGTAAAACACTATCGAAAAATATGGTTGCTAAAAAGAGTACAACATTTGCGATGATTAAATATTTTACGGTTTTGGGCAAAATAGAAAATCCACTTGGTCTTAATTCCATGAAGCAAATGTACTTCTTATTTTTTTTTGAAAATCTTGTAATGATTATGTTTTTTTTGCGTCAAATTAGAATAAATTTATCATTTTGAACATTATGAAAACATTCTTATCATATGCCGTTATTTTATTTTTTGGAGTTCTAACTTTTAGTTCATGCAAAAAAAAATTAGTTACAAAGGTTAATACACCGGTTGGTTTTTTTGAAAACGATTGGGCTGGCGCAATGGCAAAAGCTAATGAATTGGATAGAAAAGTATTTGTACAGTTTTATGCAGATTGGTGTACACATTGTGAAAGTTTCAAAAAAAATACACTAAATGATCCTACTACAGAAACTTATTTAAAAGAAAATTTTGTAGTTGTATTAATGGATATGGAAAAAGGTGTTGGAAAAGAAAAATATGAATTGCATAAATTTGAGGGCATACCAGTTTTAGCGGTATTTGATAAAACAGAAGCGTTGAAAGGTTCTAAGAATGGAAATTTAGCTCCAACGGATTTCAAAACTTGGATTGATCCGTTAAAATAATAATTATAACATTTCTTTGTAGTTTAAAATAGGATTACATCTTATCTTTGTGCTCCTTAATAAATTTATGCGTTTATCTTTCTTTATATTATTTTGTAGTTTTTTACTTATTTTTTCTTGTAATAATATTGAAAAAATAAAAAAAAGCACAGATTATGAATATAAGTTAACAAAAGCCAATGAGTTTTTTTTGGCAGGAAAATGGGAAAATGCCAATGTACTTTATGAAGAATTATTAGCTGTATTTAAGGGAACAAAAATTTTTGAAGAAATTTATTACAGATATGCGATGTCTTTTTATAAACAAGGACAATTTTTGGCAGCTTCATATCATTTTAAGAATTTCACAGATATTTTTCCAAATTCGGATAGCAATGAAGAACTTGAATATTTAAATACACTTTGCTTGCAAAATTTATCACCAAAATACACGCTAGATCAAAGTAGTACAACAAAATCTATTCAAGAAATACAAAAATTTATTGATAAACATCCAAATTCAAAACATGTAAAAGATGCCAACAAACAAATGGATGCCTCTAGAGAAAAACTTGAAATAAAAGATGCTTATGCAGCCGAAACCTATTTTAAGATAGGGCAACATAAAGCAGCTGCTCTATCCTTTAATCAATTGTTGAATAAATATCCAGATTCTAATCTCCGGGATTATTATTTGTACAATGCTATAAAATCTCAATTTAGATACGCAACAAGGAGCATTGAAGAAAAACAAAAAGAGCGTTTTGAGCAAGTTTTGTCGAATGCTAAAGATTTTTTGACAAATTATTCAAA
>JAGNRR010000085.1 GCA_017988595.1 Chitinophagaceae bacterium | reverse complement strand
TTTTGATCAGGATTATAACCTAATCCAGCCATATATTCTCTAACTTTATTTGGATCAAAAATGCCTGTTTTAGGATCTGTAAAAGATTGACGAACTTGAGGGTCTACAAATTCTCCTGTTAACATATCTTGAAATTCTTTATCAGAAACATCTAAACCTAATTTTTCAATTTCAGCATTTAATAATTTTTCATTTACTAAATCATTATATAATTGTTCTCTAATTTGACTAGTTTCTTCAGGAGTTAATGTTGTTTTTTTACTTCTTGCTTTTACATTATCTTCATATGTTTTTAATTTTCCTTGAAAAGATTTTGCATCAATTCTTTCGCCGTTAATGCTTGCCATTAAGGTATTATCACGTGAAAATAAATTACTTACATTACTTTGAATGCCATCCATTACAAGAAAGCCAATTAATGAAATAACTAAAACAGTAACAACAATTGCACTATATTTGTTTTGTAATTTTTGAACTATAGACATATTTATTCACAATTTTTAAGAGGTGCAAATTTAACTCAAATATTGATATAATATGATTTTTTATTAAAGCTTTTAAAAAAATAATTAAAATATATGTGGATAAGCCTATTAAAACTTGTTAAAAAACAGATGCTTTTACACGTGATGAAAAAATGATTTTTTGAAATTGTGTAAAAACTACAAATTATTTTCAATCTATACAGCATAATTCACTTTTCACATTTGATAAAAATATACAAACATAGTTTTTTCACAGATGTTAATTTATTTTATTAAATTATAGTAAAATCAATGATATAAAAGATATTTTACAAAATTAAACATGTTAATTTGTAGTTGAATAAAATATTGTTTTTATAAAAAGTACAGTTAATAAAAATATTTACTAACGTTTTAACACTCCTAATAATAACAATAAATGATTTTAAAAATTTTTATAATTATATAATATGGATGTGAATTTGTTAGAAAAAGTTGGTTTTTTAGAAAAAGATATAGATCCAACATTAGATTTAGAAAAAGAAATTGCTAGATTAAAAAAAGAAAAAAATGCAATAATTCTTGCGCATTATTATGTGGATAGCGAAATTCAAGATGTAGCCGATTATATTGGCGACAGTTTAGGTTTGGCAAGAGAAGCTGAAAAAACAAATGCAGACATGATTGTGTTTTGTGGAGTGCATTTTATGGCAGAAACTGCAAAAATATTAAACCCAACAAAAAAAGTAGTTTTACCAGATTTAAAAGCAGGATGCAGTCTTAGCGATAGTTGTCCGCCAGAATTATTTTCAAAATTTAAAAAAAAACATCCAGATCATTTAGTAATTTCTTATATCAATTGTAGTGCAGGCATTAAAGCCCTGAGCGATATTATTTGTACAAGTAGCAATGCACAAGCAATTGTAGAAAGTTTACCAAAAGATCAAAAAATAATATTTGCACCAGATAAAAACCTTGGTGCATTTATAAATAAAAAAACAGGACGAGATATGGTTTTGTGGAATGGGGCTTGTATGGTTCATGAAATATTTTCGTTAGAAAAAATTACAAAATTAAAAGTGCGTCATCCAGAAGCAAAAATTATAGCACATCCTGAATGTGAAGAAGCTGTATTGTCTATTGCCGATTTTATTGGTTCAACATCGCAATTATTAAAATATACCGAAGAAAATGAAGCAACTGAATTTATAGTAGCAACTGAAACAGGCATTTTACATCAAATGTTAAAAAATTCACCAACAAAAACATTTATACCTGCTCCACCAAATAATTCTTGCGCTTGTAATGATTGTCCACACATGAAACGCAACACTTTGGAAAAATTGTATTTATGTATGCAATATGAATTGCCCGAACTGTTAATGGAAGAAAATTTGCGTTTAGCAGCTAAGAAACCAATCGATAGAATGTTAGAATTGAGTTTGCAATTAGGTATAAAGTAAATAATTCTTTAAATAAAAAAAGTATATTTGTTGCTTAGAAAACAACAAATGAAAAAATTTTTTATCGCATTATCCTTTCTTTTTTTAACTGAAAATATTGTTGCGCAAGGCAATTTTTCGGGAGATTTAATGACCAATGTAAATTTTTTTAATCGCGATACATCAATTGGTGCATCAGGAAATCCGTTATATGATAATTATTTGAGTGGCGGAGAATCTTGGCTTAGCCTACGATATTCTCAAAATGGTTTTACTGGAACAGTTCGTTTTGATGGTTTTCAAAATTCAAATTTATTAAATCCAACATCAGCCTACACAGGAGCAGGATTAGGAATGTTTTCTTTATCAAAAGAATATAAAGGATTGACAGTTACAGCAGGACATATTTATGATCAAATAGGAAGTGGTATTTTATTTAGAGCTTATGAAGACAGAGGATTGTTGATAGACAATGCAGTATTTGGTTTGCAACTAAAAGTGAAAATGGCAGAAAATATTAATATGCGTGCTTTTACAGGACAAATTAGAAAACAATTTGAACGATATGCACCAATCGTAAAAGGAATAAATTTTGAAGCCGATTACAGTCTTGGAAAAAATGTAAATATGACATCAGGTTTTGGTGCATTAAATAGAACTATGGATCAAAGTAGCATGGATGCAGTGGTGGCGACAATAAATGGATATGATAGCACAAAAAGATTTACACCAAAATACAATACCTATGGAGCCACATTTTATAATACCATGAATGCTGGAAATTTTACATGGTATGCAGAAGCGGCAATAAAAAGTGAAGAAGCCATAAAAGATGTGCAACAAAATATGATAAATGCAAGTGGAAATGTTTTATACACAACCCTTGGATTTTCGAAAGGAAAAATAGGTATTAATGCATCAGTAAAAAGAACAGAAAATTTTGTAATGCGCACATCTCCAAATGAAGTATTGATTAGAGGTTTATATAATTGGCAACCAATCATTGCCAATATTCGTCCTCAACGTTTAATAGCCAGATATTCTCCACAATCGCAAGATGTATCGGAGTTTGCACAAACCGTAAATTTATTTTACACACCAAATGAAACAAAATCATTTAATTTAAGCTACACACACATTGATGATTTAAATCAAACAAAATTGTACCGAGAAATTTGGGGGGAATTTGAATATCGAGGATGGGAAAAATGGATTGCTCATATTGGCGCACAATATTTAGAATACAATCAAGAACTTTATCAAATAAAACCTGGTGTGCCGATGTTTAAATCCATTACACCTTTTTTAGAATTGACTTATAAAATTACCGAAACACAATCTATCCGAACAGATTTGCAATGGATGAGTACCAAACAAGATTATGGTGCTTGGGTTTATGCATTGATAGAATATAATATTGCACCACGATGGTCATTTGCCATAGCCGACATGTATAATTATGCTCCAAGCGGAAAACATGGCGACGATAAACAACATTATCCAAACTTATTTGTGGCATACAATAAAGATGCCCACCGATTTACAGCGCAATATGTAAAACAAGTAGAAGGGATAAATTGCACAGGCGGTGTGTGTAGATTTGAGCCAGCATTTAGTGGTTTCAAATTTGGATTAACAAGTACATTTTAATAATAAAATCGGTTTATTTTCCATTTGATTGGAGAAATAATCGGTTTATTTTCCATTTGATTGGAATAAAAATCGGTTTATTTTCCATTTTTTAAATAAAAAGATTAATTTTGTTGGGAAATGATTACTCGAAAAATTCAAAAACAGATAGAAAGTAAGCTTTTTAAAGGAAAGGCAATTTTATTGTTTGGAGCAAGACAAGTTGGAAAAAGCACATTATTAAATCATATTTTTAAAAAAGAAAAAAAAATTATTTTTTTAGATGCCGAAAATCCAGATGTTGCACCATTATTAAAAGATGTAACCAGCGAACGATTAATAACTTTGTTTGGAAAACAAAAAATAGTGATAATTGATGAAGCACAAAAAATTCCAAATATTGGAAGTGTGCTAAAATTGTTTACCGATTATTTAAAAAATGTGCAAGTTGTAGCCACAGGTTCATCGACATTTGAATTGCAAAATAAAACTAGCGAAAGCCTTACAGGACGAAAATGGGAGTTTCAATTATTTCCATTTTCTTTTCAAGAAATGGTAAATGAAAAAAATTTGATAGAAGAAAAAAGAATGCTTAGCCATCGTTTTGTTTTTGGCTATTATCCTGAAATGGTTATTGCCAAAGAAGATTTGGAAGAGCGATTAAAATTATTGAGTGAAAGCTATTTATACAAAGACATATTAATGTTAGAAGGATTGCAAAAACCAGAAAAATTAATGTTGTTATTAAAAGCATTGGCAATGCAAATTGGTAGTGAAGTAAATTATTCTGAACTTGGAAAAATAGTAGGATTAAAAAATGACACGATAGAAAAATATATACATTTATTAGAAAAAACATTTATACTTTTTCGATTAAATGCATATAGCAACAATCATAGAAAAGAATTAAAAAAAGGAAAAAAAATATATTTTTTTGATAACGGTATTCGCAATGCCATTTTGGGAAATTATACGGTTTGGGAAAATAGAAATGACCAAGGAGCGTTGTTTGAAAATTTTATTATTAGCGAAATGTATAAAAAAAACAGTTATGAAAAAACCCAAGCAAATTTTTATTTTTGGCGAACAGTTGACCAACAAGAAATAGATTTAATCGTAGAAAAAAATAATATTTTACACACTTACGAAATAAAATTAAACGCTAATAAAACACCAAGATTAAGTAAAACGTTTAGCAATAGCTATCCAAATCATACATTTGATATTATTAATATTGATACTGTAGAAAATTTTTTATTGAGCGAATAAAAAATTATTTTAATGGAATTTCAATGGTGTGAATGACTTCTTTTGAAGTAGATGATGTTACAAAAACCACCAAATGACAATTACCTAAATTCCATTTATTTACACCAGTAATAGTAGGTTCAAAAGAAAAGCGTTTTTGAAGAACAGTTCCAGCATTTTTATCTGCAAAATTTAATGGCGAGCCAGCAGTAGATGTAATACACTTTCTGAAAAGATGTTTAAATTTGTAATCTAAAATGGTTTCGGCAAATCTTGCATCTTCTTGAGCATCTGTGATATCATTTTCAATAACATAAATTAATAAATTAAGATTATCATCCACAGTAGAAGTAAAAGCCACTTTGGTAGTAATATTTATTGTGTTTTTATTTACATCATAATCGCTAACAGCAGAAATATTCAAAGGTGTTTTTTTTTCAATCTCTGAAGCAATAAGGTTTGACCAAAGAGTTTTGGCTTGAATACGACCAAAGTCAGTTGTGTAAACACGATTAATAGCAGCAGCAGGATTGCCATCAAATCCACCAATTAAAACTCGTATGTCGTCACCATCTTTAGTTCTAAAATCATATTTACTTTTATCTAAAGGTTCCGAAAAAGTACCAGCAGCATGAATTGCAACAGGAATAATTCTATTGGGATTTGCATTCATAAGTGTTACAATTGCCTCGGCTCCCTCTTCTGGGCAATTAGCACACTTTACTCCAGTAAATTCTTCCACCAAAATAGTTTTTAATTGAGGTGATTCTATTGTTGTAGTATAAGAAGAATCTACACTTAAAAGTGCATTGCTTAATTCTAAACCTGGAGGAGTTTTTTCTTTGCAAGAAAAAAATATTGAAAAGCAAAAAATAATAAAAATGTGTTTCATCTAATTTTAATAATTAATTCAATAAAATTAAACTTAAAAAATCAAAATAAAGTATATTTGAAAAAAGAATTAAAAAATTCATTATGAAAAATTTACTGTCAATTAGCTCAATAGCTATTGTATTATTTACATTATCGTGCAAAGAACAAACTCCCCCAGGATTGGTTTTAAATAATAGTGGAAAAGCGGTTGATTCAAGTTATACAGCAGCAATTGAAACACCGCAAGTGAAAAAAATAGTAATGGAAGAATTGACAGGCGTGCAATGTGTAAATTGTCCCGAAAAAGGCTCAGAAGCTATTGAAACTCTTATGAATGCAAATCCTAATCGCATTATTCCAATTGCTATTCATACAGGATCTTTTACAGATCCACATGTAAATAGCAAATACGATTTTAGAGTCCCGGATGGCGAATCTGTTGCAACATTTTTGGGTGGCGAATCTGGAAAACCTTCATCTTCGGTAGATAGAATTGCCGATGCAAATAATATTTTTATTCGTTTCCCTTCGGAATGGAGTGGCATAGTAGCTGCTCAAAAAAACAAAACAACTCCAGTAAACATTCACATGACAAGCGAATATAATGAAGCGCAAAACATGATAGATGTGATAATAAAAACTGCATTTACGAGTAACGTTACAGAGGATTTAAATTTATCATTATACGTAGTTGAAAATGATATTAAAGATGTTCAATCTTTTGAAACCTATATTGATACTGCATATATTTTTAAACATGTTTTTAGAAAATCAGTAACTTCTGTTCAAGGAAGCCCTTTAAATTTTGCACCCAAAATTGCAGGAAACGTATTGCAAAAAAGAATTTCTTTTGAACCAATTACAACTGGAGTTAATAAATGGAATTTAGATAATTGTCATTTGGTAGGAATTATAAGCAAAGCTTCAACAAAAGAAGTGTTGCACGCCGAAGAAATTCCAATGAAATAAAAATTCATTCATGCTAAAATCTACACAAAAATTAAGTAAATTTGTAATTCAATTTTATTATGACATTTTTATATCTTGATCCAGGGAGTAGCAGTTATTTTTTACAAATTATAGCAGCAGGTGCATTAGGCGCAATAATTTTTATTAAAAATTTTTGGTACTCCATAAAAGCCTTTTTTACTGGAAAAAAAAGAAAAGAAAATGATGAAGAAATTGAACATAACGCTTCGTCAACCGACGAAAATCAATAGCGCATTTTATGCAAATTCTTCCTTCTTCATTTAGAGATAATAGTGGTTTTGTTTTCAAAGAAAATGAAGTTTTTTACCGAACCGTTTTAAAAAATTATGAACCAAGCTATAATAAATTAATGCAAAGTGGCTTGTATGAAAAATTGATTTCAAAACAACTATTTATTCCTCATGAAGAAATAGAAAATGAAAAAATTAATAATGATGTTATAAAAATTTTAAAACCAGCACAACTTAATTTTATATCTTATGCTTGGGAATGGTCTTTTTCAATGCTTAAAGATGCAGCACTTTGCACACTTGAAAATGCCATTATTGCAATAAATTTTGGCATGATATTGAAAGATGCCAATACGCATAATATTCAATTTGTAAATGGAAAAGCCACATTGGTAGATTCTTTATCATTTGAAATTTATGATGAAAAAAAACACTGGATAGCTTATCGACAATTTTGTGAAAGTTTTTTAGCACCACTACTTTTACAAAAATATAATCATGCGGCAATGAATAAATTATTGATTGCATATCCCAATGGCATTCCGCTAGAAATTTGCAACAGGTTATTGCCAGCAAAAGCAAAATGGAACTTAAATGTTTTTTTACATATTTATTTACCATCAAAACTAAAAAACAAAAAACAAGAAACTAAAACGCCAGATTTTTCGAAACAAAAAATGTCAAATTTGCTTCAAGGATTAAAAAGCTTTGTAGAAAATGTGAGTTTAAAAAAAGACAAAACAGTTTGGGATGATTATTATACAGATACGATTTTAAATAAAACGTATTTGGAAGATAAAAAGAAATTGGTGGCGATTTTTTTATCAAAAATTTCTTTTAATTCGATGTTGGATTTGGGTGCAAACGATGGTGAATTTTCTTTGCCATTTGCGAATAGCGACAAAAAAATTATTTCAGTAGATATTGATGAAAATTGTATTGAACGATTGTATTTGTATTGCAAAAAAAACAAGATAAAAAATATTCATACTGTAATAAATAATTTGGCATTTCCATCGCCAGCCATAGGCTGGCGAAACGAAGAAAGAGAAAATATTCATGATAGAATAAAAACCGATGTTACTCTAGTGTTGGCTTTAATACATCATTTGGCAATTGCAGAAAACATTCCGTTGAAAAAAATTGTAGATTATTTTTATTCATTAAGTCCATTTTTAATTATAGAATTTGTAGAAAAAACCGATGCCAAAGTGCAAGAGCTTTTAAAATTTAGAAAAGATATTTTTGAAGATTATAATACACATCATAGACAACTATATCGTCTATTGCTTGGGCAAAATAATCGTTAATGGACTCGAGATACGCATCATCACTAGTGTAA